>CAXBOL010000206.1:0-7587 GCA_963977295.1 uncultured Opitutaceae bacterium | reverse complement strand
TTTACCGCGAGTTTGGACGCGTTCACGCGCTCCCGGGTCCTGGAAATCGGATTCGTCAAACGACCCAAAGATCTACCCGAGTTCATGCGTATGGCCGACTTTTTTGTGCAACCCGGGGAGGCCGGTTCCTTCAATGATTATCGATTCCCTTCCAAGTTGCCGGAATTTTTCGCGCTCGGTCGACCGGTGATCCTTCCCCGGGCCAACCTCGGCCAAATGGTCGTTCATGGCCAAGATGCCTACGTTCTCGATCGTGCCGACGCCGATTCAATTGCCCAAGCCGTGGTGACGCTGCGCCAAGATCCCGAACTGACAGCCTCCCTTTCCGCAGGTGCGCTGCAATTCGCCGAGACCAACTTTTCCTGGTCGCGAAGCACCAATCGCTTGCTCGATTTCTATTACCAAGTCACAACCCTCGGCCGCCCGAACCAAATTGACTTGGATGCCGCCCAAACGGTATCCCGCGCTTTCGCCGATCAATCTGCCTTCTAGCCGACATTTTTCACCTTCGCCTTTACCATGCCAGATCGTCCCACTATCGTTGCCCACACTACGGCTGTTCGAGACCATTTCAACGCAGTTGCGGATGCGCCTACCTCGTTGGCCAAAGCTTACCGACGCCTGCTGGGGCACTACTACGGTCTGTTGATTCCCGGTGAGAGCTCAATTCTAGAACTTGGCTGCGGCACCGGTGAATTGCTCGCCCAACTTCCCGGCTCGAAAAAAGTGGGGCTCGATATTGCCGCACGACAAATTGACTTCGCCCTGGCCGCCCATCCCGAGATAGAGTTTCAAGTCGGCTCGGTCGAAGTGCTGCCCGAGGGCCAAACCTTCGACGTGATCATCATTTCGGACACGATCAACTACTTGACCGATGTGCAGGACATTCTTACCCGGCTCCGACGTCATAGCCGACCCGATACGCGACTGCTCATCAATGCGCCCAACACGCTGTGGCGTCCGTTGTTCGGTTTGGCGGGTTTGATGGGACTCCGCCAATCACACCCCGCCAACAGTTGGCTCTCTGGTCGCGACGTGCGCAACCTCCTCGCGCTGGCCAACTGGGATGTGGTGAAGTCGCAACCCCGTGCCCTGTTCCCGTTCGCTGCGGGCGCGATTGAACGCTTCGTCAACCGGATCGTCGCCCCGTTCCTGCCCTGGTTCTGCCTCACCGAGTTTTTCGTGGCACGTCCCGCCGTGGGGCGTGAATCCACTTCGGCCGACACCTTGCCCGAGGCCGCGCAGACCAGCGTGTCCATTGTGGTCCCGGCTCGCAATGAGGCGGGCAATATCGAAGCCGCCATCACCCGCACTCCGAAGATGGGCGCGTGGATCGAGTTCATCTTTGTCGAGGGCGGCTCCACCGATCACACGTGGGCCGAGATTCAACGCGTCAAAGCCGCCTACCCCGATGTGCGGATTAAAGCGGTCCAACAAACCGGCAAAGGTAAAGGTAACGCCGTCCGCGAGGGCTACGCGTTGGCCGAGGGCGATATCCTCATGATTCTCGATACGGATCTGACCATGCCTCCGGAGGAGTTGCCCAAATATTTTGATGCCCTGACTTCGGGCCACTGCGAATTTGCGAACGGCTGCCGACTGGTTTACCCCATGGAGGATCACGCCATGCAGTTCCTCAACATGCTCGCAAATAAAACCTTCGGCATCCTGTTCTCGTGGCTACTCGGTCAAACCATCAAGGATACCCTATGTGGGACGAAGGTGCTCCGACGCACCGACTATCTTAATCTCGCGGCCAACCGCGCCTACTTCGGCGACTTCGATCCTTTCGGAGATTTCGACCTCATCTTTGGCGCCGACCGGATGAATCTCAAAATTCGCGACATCCCGATTCGTTACCGCGACCGCACCTACGGATCGACCAACATCAATCGCTGGAGTCACGGTTGGTTGCTCCTCCGCATGGTTGTGTTTGCCGCGCGCAAACTCAAATTTGTGTAGAGTTCGCCCCGGAATTGACGGCGTTGACTTGCCCGCCTAACTCCCTCCTTTCGTTGCCATGCCGCTTTACGACTTCAGTCATCTCACCGTAGATCGCACGATCTCGCCCCACGACACCATGATCGTGCCCGGACGCGAAGATCAGTATTTTCAACTCGGTCACCGCGCCCTCGAACTCGTCCAGTTTTCCGCCAACCTGTGCGACAAACCGCACTACCCCCACATCCTCGATTTTGGCTGCAGCTATGCTCGCGTGCTTCGTTGGTTGCGTCCCCAACACCACTACGCCCACTTTACCGCCTGCGACCTCGATCCCGAGGCCATCGCCTTCTGCGCCAAACACTGGGGCGCCACGCCGGTCCTTTCGTCCCCTGATTTGACCAACGTGAAATTTGATCAGAAATTCGATCTCATCTGGGTCGGTTCGGTGCTCACTCATTTGGACAAACCACAATGGTTGAAGACGCTCGATTTCCTCATCGATTCCCTCGCTGAATGCGGCGTCATCATTTTCACCGTCCAGGGTCGTTTCTTCGCCAGCGCGTTGGCCAACCGGCAACCTTACATCGCCGACGACGTGGATAAAGCCGCGCTCCTCGCCGAGTTCAAAAAAGAAGGATTTGCCTACCAAAACTACTTCAATCGTCACGATCTCGACTACGGTATTTCGCTCACTTCACCTCAGTGGCTCACTGCCCAGATCGAAAAACGCACCAATGTCATTCTGCGCACCTACATCGAAGAATCTTGGGGCATGCAGGATGTGGTCGTCTTGTATAAAACCGAAGACTACTTTGCTGACGTGCTGGGCTCGTAACCAGGGGGTCGATCACCCTACTCGAAGACCACATCGCCCAACCACCCCTGGTCGTATGCCGGATCGCCGCGGGGACCGGGCGTGACTCGAAAGATTAAGATAGGAGCGGTCTTACCGTGGAAATCCGCCACCGCACTGCGATCCGCGACCGGGCTATTGGGTGACATCCAATCGGTATAGACCGTCTCATGGTCACCGTTGTCCTGCATCAGATCGATCTTCACGCCGAACCCATCAAAATCCTTCTCCTTCAGCACATCTGGATTCACCCCAAACCGGAATTTGAAACGCTGCGCCCCTTCCGGCACCGGTAAATACAATTCACTCGGTGAATGGGTCGCGACCCGCCTACCATCGGGGTATTGATCGACGTGCACGCCGATCGGGGTGACGAAATACAACGGATGCAATCCCATGGTGGCGAACTGATCGTCCATTGGCGTCCCCGGAATCTCGAGGCGCTTTTCCAGCGGAGCCAACGGAGCGGCGGGAATCAAACGGATGCCAAATAAGTCGGCCTCCTTTAGCTTGCGCTGCATCTCGGCAAACCGCGCATTCGACGCGTAAGCCCGAATTTCGAAGTCTGCTTCGAACAGGGGTTCCGTCCATAAGTCCAGTTCATCGATCCGGTCCGCCAACCAGCTCGCGTGGATTTGTGATGCGCCGACCACCAAAAGTAAAGGAGCTGACTCATCTGCCAATAACCGCACGCTTTCTTTCACCTTTTCGGGCGCCAAAAACATTCTGAAATCCGGAATCGTCAGAAATCGCCGCTCCGACTGAAAGGCGAGTTTCGAGCTCCAGTCCGGGGATTGCATCACCACGACTTCATCGGGTTTCAGCAAAGTTTTGATCGCATTTGAAACCGGGGAATACCCCTGCATCGGCGCGATCTGATTGTTGTAATACGCCGATCGGTAGCCTTGAAACTGCACCCAACCGACCAAGGCGACAATTCCGACAGCCGAGAGCATGCCGACCAAACGATTGCCTTTTCGCTCCCACAGGCTGGCCAAGACCACCCCTACTATCGCACACGCCATCGCTCCGTTGGCGTAGAAATAATAGTCGTGTTGTGAATACAGGCCGAAAAAGACCAATTGAATCCCAAGAAACCCTCCCAAACTCAACAACGCCGGCACGCGAGCCCGTTTCAGCCCCAATGCCACCGTCAAGCCCAACCCGATAACCCACCACGGCAACACGGCGTGGTTCCAAAATTCCAGTAGTCCCTGCCAAATGCTCCAATCCCAGCGCCCAGCCCATGTGCCGTAGTTAAACTCAGTGAGCCGACTGGAGATGAGAAACTCCCCCATGGGGTTTTGCCCCTTAATCGCATCCGCCTTCGCCACCCACCAAAATCCGAGAAACAACAACGGCAACCCGATGCCCAGTCCCTGCACGATAATTGACCGCCAGTTCCACGACCGATTTCGGAAGCCAGCGATCAAATCGTAGAGAAACAAAAACGCCCAAGGCAGACAGAATCCAGCCCACGTCGTCCCTTTGACCAAGACCGCCACACTTCCGGCCGCCAGAGCCAGAGCGACCGCAGACCCGGCCCCGGTCCTCCGATAACGCAGCACCCCATACAAGAACCAAGCCGAAGCTCCCCAAGCCATGGACTCGATCATCACCGTCCGCGAAAAAAACAAATAAACCGGGGCCACCACGATGGGAACCACGCCGATCGCACTACTCCCCCAACTGAATCCGGCCTCACGCCAGATCAGCACACACGCGGGAACCCCCAGCAAAAAACAACACGCCGAAACCCATCTTCCGCCTACGATGAGATCGACCCCGAACACTCGGCAAAATGTCGTTACGGCATTTTGGTAAAGCGGAAACTCCATGGGTATCGACCACGGTTTACCGAGAATGGGCGTCTCGTAGGCGACCATGAACCCGGTCTTTTGCATCGCTTGAATCGAGAGTGCAGTTTGGGTCTGCCGAAATTCATGCACCGCCATCCCTTCGACCGTCCATCCTCGACTCGCCCACCACGCCCACCACGAGAGTGCGACTAACAAAATGGCGAAGCCGGTCAGATCGCGCGCAACAGATGAACTCGGGGCGGATTCAGTCGATGGCATGGCTTGCGAGCTCATCAAATCATCCCGTTCATACGATAAAAATCGTCGTCAATACGCCCCAGGCCCTGCCGTTCAACGGTGCGCCCCACACACTCACCAGACTTCGATGGAGGTGAAATAGGCCCAATCAAACGCACCGTTGGAACGTTCTCGAGAGGCGAATATCAACTGCTCACCCGGCTCAATCGTGAACTCACCTTCTCCGGTTTGCAGACCTCGATCCGCTTCCACTTCGGCAGGCGTGACCTCATCTCGCCAAAGCTCCCGTCGGGAACCATCCGCTTTTTCGGCAAAAATCACAAAGTCAACCCCGTCTGTTTTGAAGCCTTCCCGATCCCACGCATTGTCGAACAGCCCATATTTCCAGCGAAAGTGTCCCACGTTCGGCGGCGTCCGCATCCACAAATCAGAATCCGCATGGAAATTATAGATCGGCACGGGCCCCACCGGAAAATTCCGATAGCCGTGCACGATTTTGTAGCGCTCCAGCTCGGGTGATACGGTCGGGAACGAAAGCCTCGACGCGCCGACGGAAATTTCAAATCCGCGCGCCGGCGACGGGTCACGCTCGGTTTCTTTCAACAGCTCTAGTTCTGGGTAGCGATTCTGCTCAAAACCCAATTGTTCGCGCACGAGATTGTGGTAGCCGGGACTCAGGTAGACGATGGAATCTTGGTAACCGAAAACCGGTTCCGGCACCAGCCCCGCCAGTCGCACAAACAGATTCACCTCGTTTTGATGTTCTCGAGCCTCCCCCGTCACGACCAACGCCGCGATTTCCTCATCTTTCAGATCCGCAATCGCCCCCTTGATATAGGTCGCGTCATATTCCATCCCCCGTCGGACCATCAGCGCCCGGTGACCGGAATAATAGGGCACGATAGCGGCCCAATCTTGCCCGATGATCGCGATAATACTCTCAGTCGGAACCAAATCCCGTAGAATCCGCGTCAACGCCGAGCCCCCGTTACTCTGCACTTTCTGCATCTGATAGTAGTAACTCTGGTAGGACCAACCTTGAGCCACGAACGGCACCAACGCCAACGCCACCCGGGCCCATTTCGGCATCCAAGCCAGTTCCAACACCCCCGTGGCAAACCATCCAAACACGAAGACCAGGAACGCGGCACCCGCGTAGAAGTAATAATCTTGGAAGGCGTAGGCGTATGGAAAAGCCAACTGTCCAAACAGCCACACCCCCGAAAAGATCAAAATCCATTTCCGTTCCCGTCGGCAGAGGATTAAGCCCAACAACACAATGCCGCCCACCGCCCACGGCATCGAAATCGCCTCGCCCCATCGAGCCCAAAGCTCCTGCCACGTCGCCCACGACAGCCTCGATTCGAGACTGAAAGTGCCGAAATTTCCTTCCGTCAGTGAGTCCGACGTAAATATGTATGCCGATGGGTGTGATGCTTTTATGGCATCCGTAAAGTTCACCCACCACCTTAGTAGAGCGTAGGGCAAGATGACCGAACTGATGCCCCAACCCAACGTTTTCCCCACCGCCGGCTTCCAGGGTGTCACCCGGAACGCCCCCCACAAACACACCGCGCCGTAGACCGCAGCGGGAAACAACCACACGAGAAAGACCAAACTCTTAATCAATGCCCCCACCGCACCGGCCACGGTGCAAACCACCCACCAGTGCCACTTGCGCCGTTGCATCATCAGCACGAAAGCGGTCAGAAACCAGGCCGAGAATGTCATGGCCATGGGATCGATCAAGAACGCCCGCGAATAAAAGATGTAAACCGGGCAAAACATCAGCAGCGCCAGAAAGATCCACCGCCGCGCCTGACTCACCCTCGCCGCGCCCAACAACAGGTAAAACGCCGGCAGCGCGAAATAGAAGCAAGTCAACGATACCGTGCGGGCCGCCTCATAGTCTTTGATCGAGAATAACCGCTTCACCCCGACCACCGCCCACTGATAAAGCGGAAATTCCAAAGGAAAGGCCCACGGTTTACCTAGAATCGGAGTCTCATAATAGATCCCAAAATTGTTTTGTTTGTCGATATACTCGGAAATCAGGGCCGTTTGCGCCTGTCGAAATTCGTGCCCCAACATGAATCCCCAGGTCCAATTGATCGTCACGAGGTAAAAATGGACGGCCACCGCCAGCAGAAAACACCCAAATGTCCATCGGCTTTTCAACCAATGGTCTGTCGCTGGGTTGTTTTCTCGCACCGTCGTCATCTCACTTCGTTTCGAACCTCCATCACTTAGCAAAATAGTTCAATAGATGTGTCAATACGTTGCTTTGGCACCAATTTAGGCAATTTCCGCGAGGGGGCTCACGAGGCAGAGTCTGCCTCCACGACAAGATTCGCGACTGAATCCGCTATTCGTATTTCCGCCTTTTTATCGGTTCATCCGCGAACCGAAAACCACGCTTTACTGTGGCATCCGTGCCCGCTTCATTTGCCTGTTTCATGTTTGAGAACGACTATTGCCGATACTTCATCGACAGACCGATTGATTGGGATCTGACCCAGGAAATCGCGGACATCCGCGGCTGGGTGCTAGCGAAGAGCGGGGAAGAGCTCATCGATTTGCGCGCCAAACTCGATGGCGTCGTCTTCTATGGCATCATGGGGCTCGATCGCCCCGACATCCGCGAGGCGTTTTCCGCCGGCGGCCCCGGCCTCAAAGCTGGTTTCCGCGTCAATGTCCGTCCATGGGTCGGAGCGAAGACACTGACTTTCGAAG
>CAXBOL010000205.1:0-7593 GCA_963977295.1 uncultured Opitutaceae bacterium | reverse complement strand
TCGGTCTGAAGGGGCGAGAATTTGCGACGGGAGAGCGGGCGGCGGCGAATTTAGTTTTTTTATTGGACGTATCGGGATCGATGAACGCGCCGCAGAAGTTGCCGCTGGTGAAGGAGGCCATGCGCATGCTGGTGGGCAAGCTGCGGGCGGATGACCGTGTGGCGATCGTGACTTACGCAGGGGCCTCAGGCTTGGCTTTGCCTTCGACCGCCGCAGATCGGCGTCGCACAATTTATGCAGCGCTGGATGCGTTGCAGCCGAATGGTGCCACCAACGGGGCCATGGGAATCGAACTCGCCTATGACATTGCGAGGGCGAACTTTGTGGAGCGGGGAATCAATCGCGTGATCCTTTGCACGGATGGAGACTTTAACGTCGGCACAACCAATGAGGGAGATCTCGGTCGGCTCATTACCGAAAAGGCCAAGTCGGGCGTGTTTTTGACCGCCCTGGGTTTTGGCATGGGCAACTACCAGGATGCGACTTTGGAGCAATTGGCCGACAAAGGTAACGGCAATTACGGCTACATCGATTCGGCCCGCGAGGCGCGTCGGTTGTTGGTCGAGGAAGTGGACGGCACGTTGGCCACGATTGCCAAGGATGTGAAAATCCAAGTGGAATTCAATCCGGTCCAAGTGGCGGCGTATCGGCTGATTGGTTACGAGAACCGATTGCTGGCGAAAGAGGATTTTAATAACGACCGGAAAGACGGGGGCGAAATTGGGGCCGGGCACACCGTGACGGCGCTTTACGAAATCGTGCCGGTGGGAGTTGCCTCCGATTTAAGGGGATCGGGAGTGGATGAACTGCGCTACGCAGCCACCACCGATCGCGCGTTCCCTGCTGAAGTGAGTCACGAGATGCTGACGGTGAAAGTGCGGGCGAAGTTGCCGGATGGAGACGTGAGCCGGCGATGGGAGTTTACCCTCATCGACCAGGGCACGGCGTTCGCGGCCACGACGCCGGACTTCAAATTTGCCAGCGCGGTGGCTGCGTTCGGGATGTTGCTGCGCGATTCCAGTTTCCGCGGCACGGCGACCTGGGCACGGGTGGTGGCCTGGGCGGAGGCCGGGGTCGGACGGGACGAGTCGGGTTACCGTCGCGAGTTTATGGAGCTCGTGCGGCAGGCCGAGGCGTTGATGCCGCGTTAGTCCCTTTTCGGTCAGACGCTCAGACGCGGCAACGGCGACGGAATCCGATCAAGGCGAGCCCTAGACCGAGTAGGGCGACCGTCGAAGGTTCGGGCACGGGCGAGAAGGTTAGCATGAGGATGTTGTCCGTGCCGGAAGTGCCTTGGATCGTGCCCGAAGCGCGTTGCAAGTTGAAGGCTCCGCCGGCGAGGAGTGAGGATACGCTGGAGTCCATTTGCAGTGCGAACGAGCTGAGATCAAAATTGGTGATCCCTCCTAGCGAGCCGACGATGAGCCAAGTGCCGTTCTCGTATGGATCGAAGTTGGCCGAGAGCTGACCATTGTCGTCGCGAAGCATCACGTTGAACGGATTGATCGTGGTCGCCGTGATGTTGAGATTGGTCGCAAGAATCGTATCGGCGATAATGCTCCCGCTGTTATTGGCGCCGAGTTCGACGATGAGGGAGCCGCCGGAGGCAAATTCGACGGCGCCATCCAGCACCAATTTTCCGACTGATTCGCCGGGCGAGAGGATGGCGTTGGGGCCGACAGTGATCGTGTTGTCGAAGTGGAGGGTGCCATTCCCGCCCAAGGTGCCACCGTTGGCGCCGAAGGATACGTTGGCGTAAAGCTCGCTCGAATTGGTGAGGAAGAGGTTGCCGTTATCGAGGTTGACGGACGGGTTGTTGGAATTCGCGAACCCGGTGACGGAACCAGGGGCCACCGATTCAAAGATACCGGCTGAGCCCAGAGCGCGGCTGCTGCTGGTGCGAATGGTCGCGCCGCCGGTTACGGTCGTGCCGCCGGAAAAGGTATTGAACCCGTTGAGTTCCTGAGTGCCAGTGCCGGAGATCGCGATTCCACCCTCGCCATCAATCGAACCGGAGTAGATGTAGTGGTCGTAGTCGCCGGGGGCAATCGTGAGCAGGGAACCGTCGACGAGGTAAACGGTGCTGTCATATGTAGTGTTTTCTTCAGTTTCGCCGGAGTAAATTCCGCGGATGGTGGGATTGGCCGAGTTGAAAAATGCCTGTTGATAATTGGAGCTGCCGAATCCGAGTGCGCCGGGGCCGGCTGAGTCGTCTTCGGTGAATTTGACCACGCCATTGCGCACGTAAACTCCGCCCTCGAAGGTGTTATGGCCGGAAAGGGTCAAGGTGCCTTGGCCGGATTTCAGTAGGCCGCTGTAACCCGAAATGGTGCCGCTGAGTTCGAGATTGTTGTCCCCGGAGCCATAGTCGACCCGAGTATTCAGCCAAGAGTTGAGGGAAATGTCGTTAGGGAGCACGATATCGCTGTTGTTCGGCATGAGCACGGGCATGGAGTCGGAGTCAAAGCCTTCGTATTCCGAGTAGGAGTCTCCGTTGACCGTGAGGGTTCCCGTGCCGAGGGACGCTGCGTTGGTGATGATCAACTCTCCGGCCTCCAGGCTCGTGCCACCAGAGTAGGTGTTGACCGCGTCAAGCGAAACCCCGGAGCGGCGCTGCTGGATGGCGTTGTCCACATTGTCGGTGGCGGAAACAAACCGATCGCCAATCACCACGTCGTTGGTTCCGGAGAGTGTTGAGGTGACATTGAGGAAGCCTCCTTTGTATCCGGCGAAGCGATAGGTGGACGTGCCTTGAGGGAGGGTAATGACGCCGCCTAGATTAACCCACGTCGATGTGCCGAGGTAGAATTGGGGAAATTCGGCGGTGAAGGCGCTCAAGTCGATGGGAGCCGTAACGGCGAGATTGGTTTGGCGGTCTTGCGAATCGAACCCGATGATGCCGGAGGAGGTTTCGGGATTAAAACGGCTGAGGTAATCCGCGACGGAAATCGTGGTGTCTTGGTAGCCGATGTAGCCACCATACCCGAGGTCAAACTGGACCGTCGAGGGGAGGGTTCCGGGGGCGTGGCCAAAGATCACCGCCGAGTTCTGGGCAACCACGTTACCAGTGAAACTGTTGCTACTGGAATTCAGGAAGACCGTGAGTGGAGAATTGAAGTCGGAGATCACCTCGAGTCCTCGGGGGGTCTCGCCATCGTCGGTCAGAGCACCGCGGAGCAGCAAGGTGCCTCCGCCGTTGCCGAAACGGTAATTGCTGCCGGCAGGGGTGAGCACTCCTGAGTATTCTGCATAGGTCATGGAACCGATGCGCACGGTCTCATTAAACCCGGTCAAATCGATTTCGGCACCATAAGAATTGATTTGAGAGGAATGGGGGGCGGTATCCAAACCGATGGTGCCGGCGGTGAGGGCGGGATTGAATAAGGCTAGGAATTCACTGAGTGCATCAAGACGGTTGGAAATATTTTCCTCCATCAGACCGATGTAACCATACTGCGCCGCGACGAGTGAAGGTGTGGAGGCCTGGGGTCCCTCGATGGCGGCGGTATCCCCGGGAATTTCGACCGCGAATTGTCCGGGAAGGGCGTTACCCCCGTCGAAAATGAGACTTCCCGATTGGGAGGTAATTTGTCCCGTAATCTCCGTGCTGCCGGCGAAGATCACAGGATCTTCGCCGTAAACGGAGAGATTGGTGCCAGGTTGAGTTTCCGTGACCAATCCTGCAAAGGTGAGTAAGCCGCCAAAATTGTTGATCTCGGTATCGGCGGCGAGCGTGACAGTGCCCTGTAGCGTGATCTCGTTTTTGGTGCCGTAGTCCGTTTGGGTCGCCAGAACTCCACTCGCCACAATCACGTCGTTGGAGAGACTGCGATCGCCGTCGAGGGCAAATAGGGTGGGGTAGTCGTAGAAAGTCGGGTCCTCACCGAGCAGAAGCGTGGCAGTCCCCAGACTGTTGTCATGGCCAATTCCCAACCAAGCGTTCAGCACTTGGATGGTGCCGGAAAACGTGGAGGAGTTGTCACCGGAAAACACGAGCACTCCACCACCATCCAACACGAGGCTGTGATTATTGGTGAAGGGTCCCGCGATCTCCATCTCAAATCCATAATCGAAATACCAATAAGTCGAAGCACTGGTGCTCACCGCAAGGTTGGGGGAGAAGGTGACCTCAGAGTAGTTTTCGTTGCCGAAGCCGTTGACTCCTAAAGCGATGTCGAGGGAGTCGACGGTCCCGCCGTTGGAATTAAAATCCACGAAGAGCGCACCGGAGAAGATCAAACTGTCGACTCCCACGCTGTCATCGATCGTGACGGTGTAGTGCTGCGAATTCAAATAAGATCCGTTGAAGAACTGAACCGTGTTGGTGCCCTCAACCGAAGGCGCAACCCCGCCAAACCAGTTAGCCGAGTCCGTCCAATAATTGCTCGATTCGCTTCCTTGCCAAAAATAGGAGCCGAGGGTGGGTTCAGTGCCGGACTCCCCGTCGATGACCGGTTGAGCCAGAGCACCGCAAGAAACGAAAAAAACCAGAAAAAACCCAAGGGCAGGACGCATAGGTGAAAAAGTGGCAAAGTCGACCTGCCAACGCAAGCCGGACATTTGTTTGCAATACGTAAACAATAGGGCCTGGCCTAACCCTGATGGGGGGATGGATCGATGGCGTGGATGTGAACGCACTGGGTTCTGCCTTTTACCGTCACCTCGCCCAGGTCGCGACTTGAGTAGGTGGCGCGGTTCGATGCCGCAGTGAGGGTGGCCTCGCTGACAATCAAATCAGTGCCAAACTCGGATTTGCGGGTCAGCGATTGGAGGCGAGCAGCCAAATTCACGCCATCGCCAATGACCGAGTAGTTCAGGCGCCGACTGGAGCCAATGTTGCCGGCGATGACCGGAGCGGTGTTGATCCCGATGCCGAAGGCGAGTGGGGCCAATCCTTCGGCGGCGAGTTCGGCATTGAGCTGACCGAGTTCGCGGCGCATGGCGAGGGCGGCGTTGATCGCGTGAGTTGCGGAATCCTGATTGGGGATGGGGGCACCGAACAGCGCCATGATTTCGTCGCCGATAAATTTATCGATCACGCCTCCTTGGGCTTCGATCGCCTGACTCATGCGATCGAGATAGCGATTGAGCAGGGCGACGACGTCGCGGGCTGGTAGATTTTCGCTGAGGGTGGTGAAGCCCCGCAGATCGGCGAACAGCACGGTCATTTCTCGTTCTTCACCGCCCAGGGCGGAGCCCTCGCGCATGAGCTGGGCGGCCACTTCGGGCGAGACGTTTTTATCCAGCAAGTCGCGCACTTGATCGCGCTCGGCCAGGCCGGTGCTCATGTCGTTGAACGAACGGGCGAGGTCACCGAGCTCGTCGTTGCGATTCAATTCGAGCCGAGCCGAATAGTCTCCCGAAGAAATGATCCGCGTGTGGGCGGCCAATTCCTGAATCGGTCGGCTCAAGCGGCGGGCGAACCCGAGCCCGAGGATGCAGGCCAGGACCAAGCCCGCCGCCGTCGTGATGAGGATGAGGCGACTCAGGCGGCGCGCCGGGGCAAGTTTTTCATCCAAGGAGAACTGGAGTGCGGTCGAAAATGTGGCACCGGAGTCGAGGGCAGTGGGCAGGACTTTGAGGAGGCTTGATTCACCCGCTAGATCCAGCGTGTGGATTTGAGTGGGATCGGCCCGGAGAGATCCAACTTGACCTGCCAATGCATCACGCGTGGGTGACGGTAGGCTGGACGCGACGAGTTGTTTGTTGGAGTTGCTGAAGCTGACGTCGACGCCGGTCATCTCGTGCAACGAGATGGCCAACGCTTGATCGACCCGTGACCCCACCACCCACCAAGCGACGATGGCCGGAGCGCGGATGGGCACGGCGACGATAGCGTAGAGCTCTCCGTTGATTTCGACGTAACCGAACGCGCGGGCGTCTTCGCTTTCGTCGGCGCGAAACACGGTCTGGGAAAAGTCCTCGGGGCCGGCCGAAGTGGTGGCGGTGATGGTGACGCCGTCGAGGTCTACCCACGCGTTCAGGTCGGCATCGATCCGGGCACTGGCGGACTCAAAGGCCGACTGCAGCGTTTGGGGATCTTCGATGAATTCGAAATAGTTTTGCCGGAAAGCATAGTCGCTGGCCACGGCCAGAGCGCTGGTGGCAATCAGGCTGATTCGCTCACTCGTGACGCGTTGGAACGCGACTGCGGCGACACGTAAATCTTCGCTGATTTCGCTGCGGGCTTCGCGTTGGTTCAGCGCGTCGACCAAGAAGTAGGTGGCGATTTGCGTAGTGGCGACCGCGACGAGAAACAAGGTCAGCAGCTTGGAACGGAAACTGCGAAACTGCATCAGAAGTTCAGGAGCCGGTCTGAGATGGTGAGATCAATAGCCCTTGCCTCCGGCCGTGGGCGCGCGGCGGATGCGACGATCGGCTCGCAGGCGGAGATCGAGTGTGATTGCCGTCGGGTCGCCATCGGTGATGATCACTTCTTGCTCGTGGGTCTTACGGAGGCGCGGATGCCATGCCTCAAGTTTGTAGCGCCCGGCTGGCATCTCGGTTAAGGTGAGCAGGCCGTCTGCCTTGGCTTGGCCGAACCAAGGGGAGTCAACCACCATGATGTAGGATAACATCCAGTCGTGGATGTTGCAGCCCACGGGAACGAGTCCGGCTTGGTCCATGACTACCGATTCGGTTTTGTCTCCTCCGTATAGAGGGATGTCGAATTTTGCGGGACGGGAGAGGGAATAGACGTGGTGTTGCACGTCGTCGAGATTGGGAAATTCAACCTGAGTGCCGGTGCGCACCGCGATGGTGTAGGGGGCGAATTCTTCGTTTTTCTGTTCAACCGTCGCCGTGAGACTGCCGGCGAGGGGGAGTGGCGGCAGAGGGGCATCGAGTGGCGTGAGCCAGACGATGAGATCGGCGACAGGGTTGGCGTCTTGATCTCGGGAAGCGACTTGCAGAGATCCGGCGGAGAATCCGAACGAGGTCAGCAAACTCCAACTGAGCAGCCATCGAATGACGTTAGAACGCATGGATATACTGCACGTTGATAATCTCATTGTAGTAAATGTGCCGTTTTCCGGTTCCGGCAGATCGAGAAAGGTCGAGCGTGGCGGCGAGCGTGGAGCGATCCCCGAGGGCATAAGCCAGACTGAGTTGGGCTGAGGTGATCCGGTTCACTGATTGGTAGGGGAACCAATCGTCGCCGAAGATCTCGTCGAACCAAGGGTTTTTTCCGGTAAACTCAGGCCAGGAAACCCGACACCATGAGACCAGATCGCCGCGACCCTCGGCGGCATTGAGGGAGATGCGCAAATCTGGCGTGATGTCATAATCGGCCCCGATCCGAAACATGTGGCGCGTGGTGGAAAATACATGGCGTTCCGCGTCCTGGCGCTCGAGGTCGGCCGAGAGGTGCCAACTCAATACGGGGGTGAGACGCTGGGAAAAACTGAGCGTGCTGATGGCGAAGTTGCTGCTGCGTTCGGCGGTGGCGGCAAAGCGTTTTCCTCCCTCGAACGAGAGGTCCAGTCGGGGAGCGTAGGGCCCGAGGCCAAATTTGCGCCGCAGGCCGATTTTGGTGGAGACCGGACTGAGGTTGAGACCATCCCACTTGCGCCAAAGACTGGTGCTGGCCGCGAC
>CAXBOL010000204.1:0-7633 GCA_963977295.1 uncultured Opitutaceae bacterium | reverse complement strand
AAAGTCAACGGAGGAGAAGGTAGGAGCGTGCTTGCACGCGATGAACGCGGGAGAGAAGCAGAATGGACTGGTTTGTTTTTAACCACGAATGAACACGAATAGCTCCGTCTACCGACTGCGCACCGAAACATTTTACATTGGGTTGAGCTGGAAAGATTCGGAAAGGAAACCACGATGTGACTCTAAACGGGTAGTTTGAATTCCTGCTACTAGTTGGGGACGAACCACCCACTGTTTGGTGGATTCTAACTCATTCCATTCTGGATTGGTTTTCATTCGTGTCTATTCGTGTTTATTCGTGGTTTAACTGCATGGTTTTGGCTGAGTCCAATGCATCACCGTAGCGCGCTGTTTTATCGGGCAGGTTGCGTGGGGTATTATACCAACGTCTTGAAGGATTTGGACTAGAAAGGATCGGGACGGGACCGCCGGGGCCGTCCGCAGTGGTGTGGCGAAGGAGTTTTTCTGGTGCCATTGACCTGATGGCTCGCCGGGCTCCCCCTCGTGATGATCATGATCATCCACGCTCAACGAGCGCTCAAAGCCGAATCGTCTGCAACTCCTTGAACGACTGATCCGCCGCGAGCACAATGCGCAGGCTATCGACTGCGCTCTGCAAATGCACCGTGAGATCGCGATCGTCACGAATCGCTTGCAGGAAAATATCCTGCTCCCGGCGGCACAAGGCATCATGGTCAGGCTCATCATTGATTTCGATGATCTCGTCGGTGCGAGCCAACGATCCGTCCTCTCGCAAAGCCGAATGGTGAAGGAGGAGCGCTTCGGTTTGGGTATGCGCATTAATATCTGACGACTTGCCCGCACTCGAGGCATTACGCGCTACGATCGAAAGACTCCCCCTGGGGCCGACCACGTCTTTAATAAAGAAAGCCGTCTCGCTCATCATCGGCCCCCATCCCGCCTCATACCAGCCGACCGAGCCGTCGGCGAAGGTCACCTGCAGATGTCCGTAGTTGATCTTCCCTTCCGGAATCTCGTCGGTGAGTCGGGCTCCCACTCCATTCACCGCCACCGGTCGGGAACCGGTCATGCGACACATTACATCCACGTAGTGCACTCCGCAATCCACCACCGGCGAGATGGAGCTCAACAGATTCTTATGCGTTTCCCATTCCGCCCCCGAGCTTTGTTGATTCAAATTCATCCGCATCACCAATGGCCGACCCAGAGTCGACGCCAGCTCCGCAAAGCGCTGCCACACCGGGTGCACCTGTAGGATGTATCCCACTACAATTTTCCTGCCCAACTCCATGGCCCGAGCCACGACGCGCTCCGCATCTTCCACCGTGGTGGCAAGAGGCTTTTCCAAAAACACATGCGCGCCCGCTTCAATCGCCGCCAACGCATACGCGGCATGGGTATCCGGATACGTGCTGATACAGACCGCATCCGGACGACTTTCCTTTAATGCCGTCGCGTAATCGGAATACTCGGACAACTCGCCCCCCAGCTCGGCATTAAGTTTCCCCCGCGACGCCGCCCCACGAGAAACCAAACCGACGATCTGGAACGCATCGGACATCGCATGGTAGGCTCGGGCATGGGAAGCCCCCATGTGGCCACAGCCTACTACCAAAACACGCAAACGAACGGAGGAGTCTTCCGGCATGATAATTGTATTTATTTAATCGTTACACTTAAAGTCCGGCCACTTCCCAGCCGGGACGATAGGCTCGGCGCACATAGGCGTTGGCCTGGGCCATATTGTCAAATCGCAGCTCCTTGGCATTCCACTGCAGGGTCGTATGGGGAAAGCGCACGGCGACCGTGCCAAGTAAAACGGTTTCCGTGAGGGGCCCGGAATAATCGAAAGGCGTCGACGTGGTGCCCCGTCCTAAACACGCGTCCACCCATTCGAGCCAATGGTTGCCCGATTTGATATCCGGAATCGGATATTCCATAAATTTTTCGGCAGGGAACAGCACGGGTTGACTGAAGTGTGGCAGCAACATGTTACCTTCTGTTCCCACAAAGATGGACCCCTGCTCCGGCAAGCCTGGACCGAGTTGACGACGACGGCGCAGTCGGGCCAACACCTTCGAATCGGGTGGCGATTCCTCCGGCAACTTTTGGGTTTGTTGCGCGTCAGGATCCTGCACCAAAGCGAGAATCTCTGGCGGCGGTAGATTGTCCCCATCATACCAATTGAACTTAATCGTGTCGTGGGCCGTGTAATTCGTGCCCGGAAACACATATTGGATCTTCGCATTATTGGCCCAATTCCACCCATCCGGCGCCGCGCCTTCGGACCGCACGGTCAACGGCGCACTCAATGCGAGAGCAGCAAAGACCGGGTCAAAAATATGGCAGCCCATGTCCCCGAAGGTTCCCGTGCCAAAATCAAGCCGACGGCGCCAATTCCCCGGGTGATAATACTCCTTTCCGACAAAGGGTCGATCCGCACAGGTTCCCAACCAGGTATCCCAGTTGAAACCAGCCGGAACCGGGGCTGAACTCTCGGGCGGAGCACCTTCATCTCCCCACTTTTTATTACTCCACAGAAAGACTTCCTTCACTTTTCCGATCGCTCCGCCCTGCACCAAGGCCACCGCCTGAAGATAAGGCCGCTCCGAGTGAATCTGAATTCCCATCTGCGTGGTTAATCCATGCTCGCGGGCATACTCGGTGAGGCGGCGAACTTCATAAAGATCGTGCGCGAGCGGCTTCTGACAATACACGTGTTTGCCCAACAACATTGCGGCCATCGCAATGGGCCCGTGCATGTGGTCGGGCGTGGAAACATTCACGGAGTCGATGTTGTCAGCCTCTTTATCCAACAACTCCCGCCAATCTTGGTAAATTCGCACCTGGGGAAATGCCGCCTTGGCTTCTTTCGCCCGGCTCAGATCAACCTCCGCAATGGCCACCAGTTCAACCTCACTGGATCCGCAGATCACTTGAATATCGTTCCACGCCATACCGCTGGCGCCAAAACTGGCGTGACGCAACTTTCGGTTCGGCGTCGGGGACTGCGCGGCCAAATTTCGGGCCAAGGTCGGCATCACGAGACCCGCTGCCGTCATGGCGTGCAGGAATTTTCTACGATCAATCGCTTCGATAGTCTTCATCATATTTCAGGGGCTGAGATCAGGGTATTTGTTTTATGGATATGTTACGAAATGCGACCGGACTGTTATGACCCGCCAACCCAAACGATCCCATCGTTCGGTCTTTCCCGGGGTGCGCTCGATCTCTCATGTATTCGCTGACGGCAGCCAGATCGCAGTCCAAGATAATGGTGCCATTGAGCTCCACCTTGATCGTGGAGCCAATGACTGTCACCTCCTCGTAATTCCATTGCCCGACCGGGCGCAAATAACCCCGGTGCGCGGCGACCATACCATACGCGGAACCGGTATATTGGCGGGCATCCAACTCGGCATAACGTTCTGCCGTATCGTCCAGCACCTGTAGTTCACACATGCCCACATAGGCGGTGTCACCGTCTCCCGGATACCGAATGGCCAGGCCACTGTTGCCTCCCGGCGGCAGTTGAAACTCCACGCGGGCGATGAAGTTGCCATAGAGCTTGTCCGTATGCAGCACGCCGCCTTGGTCCGGTTTGCAGACCACGGCTCCGTCAATCACCTCGTAATTGTCCAACGCCCCAGCCCATCCGTCCAAATCCTGACCATTAAAAATTGCCTCGAACCCGTCGGAACTAAGTTGCTGGAGTCGTTGATTCGCTTCCGCAAACGGGATCTCGCGCACGAAGATGTTACGCCACCGAATTTCGCCGCCGTGCGTTTGCAATTGGATCGGACCTCGAACCGGAATCGGCAGTTGGCGTGTTTTATCGAAATAGTTTTCCAATACCGCCCCGGAAACGACCTCTTGGCCGTTTAGCCAAACCCACGTGCGGCTCCCACATTGGATGATCCGGAATTGATTCCACTCTCCGAACGGATGATCCGCGAGCACTCGCGGATCTTTTCCCGGCTGGCCCGGCGAATTATTCCAAAGTCCGCCCGAGCCGAGATCAGCGCCCAAGTCCCACTTTCCGCCCGCCTCCGTATAGTCCCATATCTGCACTTGAGGACATCCCTTCAAATAAATGCCACTGTCCGCCCCGGCGACGGTCCGGTATTCGACGAGGAGTTCATAGTCACCAAATTGATCATCCGAGGTAAGGTAGGGTCCGGTGCCGGGGTTCACCAATTCGTCCCCTTCCACTCGCCAGTGCTTGGCGATCTCGACCACGCTCGCCTCATGCTTCGCCCGAAAGGCATCCGCCGGCATCGCCATCCAGCCTCGCGGATCCTCGGTCTCGGCGCCCCACCATCCGTGCAAATTCTTGCCATTGAACAGCGCCTTAAATCCGACCGGGGGGCTGGTGGTTGCCCCTGCGGCTAGCGCGAAGCAAGCCTGATTGACAAAGACAACGAAGAGCAGACAACGAAACCGCTTGGGGAAGAATAGCATCGAGCTGCGATGCCAATCGTTTCTGCCGAAAGCCGCCAGCTTCTTTATCTCAATAACGTCCCAATACCGGTCGTCCGGCGCGGAGCGTCTCGCCCATCCGGCGCAACGGCCCATCGATGTGTTCACAGAAGTGAGTCCACCCTTCGCACAAATAGTTCAGTCCGGGCTCCCCATCCACCGACGTCCTAAAGCGATGCTTCGGACATCCGCCATAACACGCTGCGAGCCAACGGCATTCGCGGCACTGACGAGGCAGGGTCGCCGACTTGTCGCGCCCAAATTGCTGGGCCTCCGGACTATCCACAATTTCAGCCAAAGGCGTCTGCAATAAATTTCCCCAACGATGCGTGCGGTAAACGTAGTGATCGCAGGCGTAGACATCTCCGTTTTGCTCCAACGCCAGCGCCCGTCCACACCCGCTGGATCGCACACACTGCGTCGAAGGCTGCCCCAGCCAGATACCCAGCATATCTTCAAAGTCGCGCACGAAGATTTTCCCCACGTCTTGCCGACGCCATTCATCAAAGACCCGACAAAGAAAATCACCGTAGGCCTGAGGCGAAACCGATTCCGGCGTGACCGTCGTTTCCTCCGGGACAGACTCCAGATCTTCGGTATCGGGCGCGGCGCGCTCCACCAGTGGGATAAACTGAAAATGCCGCACTCCGGTCTTGCGGAGAAATCGATACACCACTTCGGGGTGGGCCGCATTCCGGGCGGATACCACCGTGAGTAGATTGGTTTCCACCCGATGTTTTTGCAGGTAGGCCAACCCGCGCAGGACCGCATCGAAACTCCCCTCCCCGCGTCGACTCACGCGCTGGCTGTCATGTAACCGTTTTGGTCCATCGATACTCACCCCCACCAAAAACTTGTTGGTGTGCAAAAACGAGCCCCAGCGATCGTCGAGGAGCGTGCCATTGGTTTGAAACGCGTTGCTGATCCGCCGTCCGACTCCGTATTGGCGCTGCCACACCACCGCTCGCTCAAAAAACTCCACGCCCATCAAGGTCGGCTCCCCTCCCTGCCAAGCGAAGGCCACATCACGACCCGGCGTCGACTCAATCGTCTGCTTCACAAACGACTCCAGCACCACGTCACTCATCCGCCTCTGCCCGGGATAGAGCGCGGTTTTTTTGACATAGAAACAATAGCTGCAATCCAAATTGCAGCTTCCGCCGGCCGGTTTGGCCATGACATGAAAAGGCGCGCTCGCTAAGGGCATCGAAGTGATCCCCATGTTGAGCCCACCTGCCCACTCCGCCAGTCGTAAGCCACCGCGTTGATTGGCATTAGCTCAGCGCAATTTGTTCAGCGTAAAACCGCGGATCATTGCAACCGCAGCCACGATGCGGTTGGGTCGGCCTTTCGCCGTGCCCGCATCCACTTCAACGCCATCGCCAGACCCCATCCTCGTCGCCCGAGGATTGTCCAAAACCTATGGCCGCGGCCACGCTGCCGTGCAGGCCTTGCGCGACGCAAATCTCGATCTTCCCCCGGGCGAACTGGTGGTCCTGCTGGGTGCGTCCGGTTCGGGTAAATCCACCTTGCTCAATCTGCTCGGCGGCCTCGATTCACCGACCAGTGGTTCGCTGCTCTATCGCAATTGGGATGTGGGCCGGGCCGACGAAAAAGGCGTCACGGCCTATCGACGGGATGTGGTCGGCTTCGTTTTTCAGTTCTACAATCTCATCGCCAGCCTCACCGCCCGCGAAAACATCGGCCTCATCACGGAGGTCTCGCGCAATCCCATGAGCCCCGATGATGCCCTCGAACTGGTTGGGCTCACGCCTCGGGCTCATCACTTCCCGGCCCAACTTTCCGGCGGCGAACAACAACGGGTGGCCATTGCCCGGGCGATCGCCAAGCGTCCCGACATCCTCCTGTGTGATGAACCCACCGGTGCACTCGATATCAAAACCGGGGTGCTGGTGCTCGAAGCCATTCAACGGATCAACCGCGAACTCGGCACGTTGACCATCGTGATCACCCACAACGCCGTGTTGGCCGAAATGGCCGATCGCGTCTTCACCATGTCCGATGGCCAACTATCGCCGTCGCGCATCAATTCCTTCCCCCGGCCCGTGCGCGAGCTCGCTTGGTAGAGCCCCCCCCCGACATGCACTTGCTCGATCTCAAGCTCATCCGCGACCTTCGTGCTTTAAAATCACAAGCCTTGGCCGTCGCACTCGTGATGGCCTGCGGCCTCGCGATGATGATCATGACCCGCAGCTTGATCGTGTCACTCAACACCGCCCGCGACGGCTACTACGAAAAACACCGCTTCGCCGATGTCTTTGCTACGCTCAAACGTGCCCCGGACAGCGTTCGCGAACGCCTCGCCGCCATCCCCGGTGTGTCCGGCCTCGAAACCGGCATTGAAGTCCGCGTAACGCTCGATCTGCCGACTCTCGCCGAACCGGCTTCGGGCATCATTCACTCCCTGCCTGCCCGCCGCGCCCTCGAACTCAACCGTCTCTACCTGCGCCAAGGAAATCTGCTCACCTCGGGGGCTCGACACGAGGTGCTGGTCGGCGAAGCATTTGCCGAGGCTAATCAAATTAAACCAGGTGACCACATCGCCGCCGTCCTCAACGGGAGTCGCATCAACCTCCGCATCGCCGGTATCGTGCTCGCCCCCCAATACGTCTTCGAAGCCCCGCCCGGTTCCGCCCTCCCCGACAATCGCACCTTCGGGGTATTTTGGATGCGCGAAACGGAACTCGCCGAGGCGTTTAACCTCGACGGCGCGTTCAACAGCATAGCCCTGGCGCTCGCGCCCGGCGCGTCAGAGTCATCGGTGATTTCAGCGGTCGATCGGCTTCTGGAAACTTACGGTGGACTCGGCGCCTTTGGACGGGCCGACCATCCGTCCGATATCCGAGTCAACGACGAGATTCGCGTGCTCGAAGGGCTGTCTTTCGGCTTCCCGCTCGTCTTCCTGAGTGTCGCCGCGTTCATGACCCACTCGGTCATGAGCCGCCAAATCGCCCTCCAGCGCGAACAAATCGCCATCCTGAAGGCGTTCGGGTTCACCAATCGCTCCATCGGATTTCACTTTGTTAAATTTGCTCTGGTGATCGTCGTGCTGGGCACCGGTTTGGGGACGATCGGAGGATTCGTTTTCGGACTGCAGTTGGTTGAAATGTATCACTTGTTTTTCCGTTTTCCGGAATTGAAGTTTGTCCCC
>CAXBOL010000203.1:0-7651 GCA_963977295.1 uncultured Opitutaceae bacterium | reverse complement strand
ATGTTTCGCGACCCGTGACCCAGCAGTCGCACTATGCTGAGCGTCCGTCCGAAACTAAGCATGCCCCGAACAGTCCGCCAAGGATGAGCGAAAGTGATCCGCCACCTTGCCGCCTTGATATGGCCGCTCAGCAGCGCTGCGGCTAATGCGATATCCAGCGCAAACAGGGCCCAGTAGCTCCCGGTCGTGATCGCGAATCCGACTGCGACTCCCAGCGCGAACAGTAGGGCGAAGAACTCGATAAAAGCATGTGTTGCAAAACGTTGTGCGCGCAGCAATAACGCTGCCGGTTGTACATCGAAACCGTAAATCAGGAAGCTGACTGAGGCTACTGCACTCGCGGCAATCAGTCGTGGCTCTTGGTAGAGCCAAGCAAGCATGGGACCCAACGCGACGATCCCGACAGTCAGAGTGAGACCCCAAAGAGCATTGAATGAATTGAGTGCTGCGAGTTCTTCGGAGGTGACGGAATCCCGATTTATGAGCGCGGACTCCACTCCGCCGTCGCGAAACATGAACAAGAGGCCCACCACGCTCATCACCATGGCATAAATCCCGAAGTCGGTCGGGGTTAGCATCCGTGCCAGAATCATGGTTACCACGAGATTGATTAAGAAACGGGCCAGTTGCAGTCCTACGGTCCATGCACTGCCGTGGCCGATCCCTTCCGGGGGAGAGTTTGGCGGCGCGGAGTGGGGAGGCGCAGGAGGATCGGAGTTTACTGGCACGGAAGGCCATGAAGGAGCGGTCAAATTCCGTTGGCAATTTTACAGATGCATTTACGAAGAGGTTCTTGATGCCTGAAATCAGCGTAATTATGGGGTTATTCAATGGTCGACGTTACCTCCCGGCGACAATCGCCAGCCTGAATGCCCAGACCTTCACCGACTGGGAGTTGGTATTGGTTGACAATGGTTCGACCGACGGTTCGGCCGAGTTGGCTCAAACAATCTGTCCTCCGGAAAAACTCAACCTCGTGCGTGAGCCCAAAGCATTGGGGCCGGCGGGAGCCTTGCGGCGGGCATGTGAGGTGGCCCGGGGCCGATTTCTGGCGGTGCTCGATAGTGATGACATTGCGTTACCGAATCGCTTCGAGATTCAGAGGGCGTTTTTAATCAACGCGCCTGATGTCGGTTTACTAGGAGGACTCTCCCAATTGATCAATGCTGACGGAGTGCCGGGCGAATTGGAGCCCAGTCCCTGCACACATGATGATATTTTCGGATGGTCAGCCTACGTGCACGGGATACGGCATTCCACCGTGTTTTTTCGCCGAGAGCTTCTCACAACAATAACCTATCGAGACGAGTTTTGTTCGGCTGCTGATATGGATTTTATCGGGCAGGCGGTTGAGCATACTCGGGCGGCAGCGGTTCCTGTCGTAGTGGGGCAATACCGGCTGCATGCCGGCAATCTGACCGTAACAAATAGGCCTTTAGTTGCGCTGTGCGGGGGACTCGCTCGCATGACAACACGGCGTCGCCGACTGGGATTTCCCGAGAATTTGAAGATGTGGTCGGCGCGATTTCGAGCGATCGAAACTAAGGTCGGACTGACGGAGGCGGGGGTGCACATCGAATGTTCGCGTATTTTCATTACGGAAGGGTATTACGATTTGGCGGTCTTGCATGCTTGGCATTCGTGGCGCACCGGACCGAATGGGACGGCCCTATGGTTATACGGGGTCGCCTTGATTCGTGGCTTGGTGGGGTCGGCCGAGGCTAGACGCGGGCTTTTGAAGGCGCTCATCAAAGAACCGGCGCATCGTTTGATGCGGGCTCAAGGCACGTCGGAGCGTCTGCAATTTTGAAAAGTGGCGATGAAAAACGGACCGACTAAATTGGTGCATGTCGCCGCGTGGGCGTGGACACTGGGAGGTATCCAGAGCACGCTCCGCCATCATCGCCAGTTTGATGCTAAACTGGGTTTCGATTCCCGGTTTATAGCCTTGTTTGATCAATCAGTCTTGGCTCCGGGTGATCAGCTAGTGCGCGCCCGAGGTGGACAACTAGTTGGTTCGATCCGGCGGAGGTTTCAACGTCTGGCTGAGCCGCATCAGGATGCGGTGTTTATCTATCATGATGGCTGGGGGCTCAGGTGGTGGGCCGATGGTGACGGCGCGAGTCGGCGTATCGTATTTTTGCATACAGAAGTCCCGCAACTGGATGGATTATTGCGCGATTTTGCCCCGAGGGTGGATGGATTCGTCTGCGTTAGCCAAGCACTCCGGGATCGAGTTACGCGGGTAGTGCCGGAGTTTCCTCGTGAGCGTTGTGTGGCGTTACCTTTTTTTGTTGAAACGCCGGTGTTGCCCTCGCGGCCCAAACCGCGTGCCGACAGGCCGTGGATTATCGGTTATGCCGGGCGGTTAGAGCGGGCGCATAAGCGGGTGGAGCGGCTGCCCGAGCTCGTCGAAAGGCTGACCGACGCGGGGGTCGATTTCGAGATGGAGATCCTGGGAGATGGGCAACTACGACCATTCTTGGAAAAGAGGTTGGGCGGAAACGTCCGAGTGCATTTGTGCGGCGATCGCCGGGGGGCAGCGTATTGGGATACCATTCGCCGATGGGATTTTGTTACTTTGGTGAGTGATTATGAAGGATTCAGTCGCGCAACTATGGAAGGGATGAAAGTCGGGGCGCTACCTGTTCATCCGGAGTTTTCCAACGCGGCAAGAGAAGTGCTGGGCCCGTTGGGCAAATATGGACTTTACCCCACGGGGGACATGGAGGCATGTGCGGACTGTATTCGGCGTTACACGAGGTTGACTGAAACGCAGCGCGAAAAATTGCAGGACGAGGCGTTTCAACATCTTCAGAACCATACGGTGGATCACTATGAGACGGCATTTAAGGCGGCGGTAAATCACTTGATTGCGTTACCCGGGCGAGCGGAAACACCATCTCCGGGGTGGTGGGAGAATTCGTTGCCGTTGGGCGCCTTTACCCGTCTTTTTTCCAAACGTTTTTAGATTCAAATCATGAACGCTCCCAGAGTATCCGTGGTTATCGCAACACAAGGTCGGCGTGATTCGTTTCAGGAGGCGTTGTCCAGCGCGCTCAGCCAGTCCCTGCACGAATTGGAGATCGTGGTTGTTGACGATTCTCCGAGGGCCGGTTCGCGCTGGAAAGAGGCGAGTAGTCTGGCGCCGTTGTTGGGTGATCCGCGGGTAAGGGTGATTGCGTTTAATCAATCCCGGGGTTGTGCGGCTGCGAAGAATGCGGGAGTGCGAGCAGCACGGGGAACGTGGGTGTGCTATTTAGACGACGATAATTTTTATCGTCCGGAGAAGGTGGCTAAACAACTTGCGTTGGCGGAACGGGAGGGCGCACCACTGGTGCTTTGTGGCATTGAGTTTCGTGCAAGTGGGCGAAGACGATTTAGCCAAGTGGATTATGCAGAATTCACGGGAGATGACTTAATCTTGAAGGCTCAGCCCGACACCAACGTCTTGTTTCACCGTCGAAGTGGGTGCCCAAACTGGGACGAGCAGCTCCGAACTGCTGATGATGCCTGTTTTTTTCACGCAGTGCGGAGGCAGCATGGCCTTGAAAGAATCTGCAACGTCCCGGAGGCTTTGGTGGTCTACAAAACTCATACTGGAGTAAGAGCAAATTCGGATGGAGTCGCCGTCTACCGAGGAAACCGGCGACTCTTGGTTAAGTGGAGTCGCGACTTTTCCAAGTCCGCGCGGCGTCGACTGCTGTTAAGACTATTGATCGCGAGCGAAAAATACCGCGCTGGCCGTTGGGAATATTTCGCACGGCTATTTGGCCAGCTTTGGAAAGAGGGAGGGCGGGCTGAAGTGAGACCGATGATAAATGCCATTGGGGTGAAAATTCCCCTGACCCGCCGCTGGATGGTTCGGTAATGTCTGGACTTCAAATATTTTACCGAACGGTGTCTGCCACTCGGTAGAGAAAGTTTTCGCGGGTAAAGTGGGCGAGAAAGTGCAGGCGAAGGCGATGTGTGGCTTCGGGGGTGGTGGCCGCGTTGACGAGGGCCGCAGCGAGGAGCCGAGGAGCGAACGGATCGACAAAGTAAGGGTAGTTTTGGGGCAGTAATTCCGGGATGGCGCGCCAGCGGGTGGTGACGATGGGCAGGTCGGCGGCGAGGGCTTCGAGGAGCACCAAGGGGAAGGCCTCGTGAGCGTATTGGGTGGGGAAGGCGAGCACGTGGCTGTCGCGGAAGAGCTGGGTTTTGGCCAGGCCGGATACGAAACCAAGGTGGCGCACGCGGTCGCCGAGGGGGGCGGCAAGCTCGCGGAAGCGGGTGGCGTCGGCGGGGGTCTCGAAGTTGCCCGCGAAAGTCAGATGGAGTGAAGCGGGGCCGGTAGCGATAGCTTCGAGGGTGGTGAAGAGTCCCTTGGCCGCGTTGCCCAGGCCGACGAAGAGCACGTTGATGCGGTCGGCGGCGGGCGCACGGCGCGCGAGGGGAGTCCCGTTGGCGAAAGGGTCGGCGATGCCATTGGGAATGATGGCGACCGATTGAGGACGAAAGCGGTTGGCGTCGGCCTGCAGGGACGGGGCGAGGACGATGGAAAGATCGGCGCGGTCGAGGACGTCATGGGCGAGGCGGCGTTCGAGGGCGGTCGCAGAAGTCTCCAGCCATTGACCGAGTCCGCTGGCGTGCCAGTGCAGGATGAGTTTGGGGATGACGGGGCTCAGGATGAAAATGTCGCGCCACAGTGCGATGCGTTTGCCGGGGGCCGGCACGTAGTAGAGCGCGTCACAGCCGTGGCGGCGAGCCACGGCGATGGCGCGTCGGGCGGCGCGCCACGCCGACCAGAGTTTGCCCGGTTGCCAGCGGCCGATGTCGGCAGCGGAGCCGGATAGGCTCAGGTTGACATGGTGCACCTCGACATTGGGTGCGATTTGGGGGAGTCCCTCGACCAAAGTTTGCACCATCGCGCTCTGCCCGTGGTGGGGTGGTGGGGTTTGAGCGAGGACAAGCAGTTTCACCGGGAGCTTGGAAATTGGTTCAGAGCAGCAATAACTGGGCAGCAACGTGAACCCTGCCTCGCCTCAAGCCCAGCCCAGATTGAATCCGACCGCGATGGCGGTGGCGGGATGGTGCGCCTTGCTGGGGTTCGGGGTTTGGCAGTTTTGGGGCAATGCGGTGAGGGGTTATATTGACACTGCTTCGGTGTTCTGGTGGTGGGGTTGGCAGTGGTTTAATCCTGATTCGGAGTCGCAGCACGGGCCCGTGATTCTGGCACTGGCGGGGGGGGGGTTTTGGCGAAATTTGAAGGGGGCGAGAGGCGAGGGGCAAGAGGCGACGATAGTGGGCAAGATTTGGCCCGCGGTCGGTGCCATGGTGGTGGGGTTGGGGCTTCACCTGTTGGGTTATGCAGTGCAACAGACGCGAATTTCGATCGTAGCCCTGTTGCTGTTCAGCTGGGGCGTGTTGCGATTGGCGGGCGGCGAACGATGGGGGCGGGCGGCGGTATTTCCGCTGGCCCTGCTGGTGTTTGCGATTCCGATGGGGGCGTTGGATGCGGTGGGGTTTCATCTGCGGGTGGTGGTGATCGCGACGACGGAAGTCCTGGCTCATGGCGTGGGGATCGACGTGGTGCGCAATGGCACGCAGCTCTTCGCGCCGGATGGTAGTTACCAATACGACGTGGCGGCAGCGTGTTCAGGCGTGCGCTCTTTGATGGCCTTGCTCGCCCTCTCTGCGTTGGTGGGGTATCTTGGGTTGCGTTCGAATTGGCGGCGAGGGGCGGTATTTTTATTGGCCTTGCCGCTCACCGTGGTCGGCAACGTGGTCCGCATTTCGGCGGTGGTGTTTGCGGGAGAATGGATTGGGCAAAACGCCGGCGAGTTGGTGCACGATTGGGCGGGATTTGTGGTTTTCCTGATTGTGCTGGGCGGGGTGCAAGCAGCGGTGCAGTGGCTCGCGCAGAGGGAATCTCCCGGTGGGGTGGTCGCAATCCCGGCCCGGGGGGAAATGAATCAATTGGGCGTCCGACGGGCGGTTGAGGTGAGTGCGATAGTCGCGGTGTCGACACTCCTTGTGGGAGTAGGCGTGCGGAAGCTGGATGCATTGAGTTTACGAGGAGCGGCCGGTGTGCCGCTGGCGGCGGATGGCATCAACCCGGCGGGATTACCGCTGTTTTTGGGCACCGACTGGATCGGACAGGCCGCGGAAGTCTCGGAGGTCGAACGGGAGTTGCTGCCGGCGGATACGGGATACGCGCGGATGACGTATGTGTCGCTGGATGATCGGAGGCGGCAAGTGTTCGTTTCGGTGGTGCTAAGTGGGCAGGATCGCACGTCGATTCACCGGCCGGAGCTGTGTTTGGTGGGACAAGGATGGACAATCTTGGATCAAGCGGAGACGACCTTTGCCGTGGGGGGAGTGGGGCAATTGCCCGCGGCGATGTTGTGGTTGCGCCGTGACGTGGTGGACGGCAGGGGCCACATCGATGAAGTTCCGGGGCTGTTCTCTTACTGGTTTGTCGGACGCGATCAAATTGAGACCTCGACCGTGGGGCGACTTTGGCAGACCGCGGTCAACCGGTTGCGACTAAAACCGGATCGTTGGGCCTACGTGGTGGTCCAAACGACGGTGCTCCCCGGGGAGACGGAGGACGCGGCGCAAGGGCGCATGAATGCCGTCGTGGAGGCGCTATGGCCGCAGTTGACGCCGGCGAGTTTTAAATTCGCTACCGAGAAAGATTGAATTCTTGGAGGGGGCTCTCAGCATCCGCGTCCTCTTGCATTCAACCAGTGTCGCCGACTTCGCCTTGTTGATCGCTGTGAGTGACCCAGCAGCCTGGTCGCTCGCGGCTGCGCTGGTATTGGGCCTGTTCGCAGGCTTCTTCATCGTGCGAATGCTGTCGCAAAACGCCCTAAAGCAGGCGGAAGAGCGGGCGAAAGAAGTGATGGAAGTGGCGAGGCGCGAGGCAGCTGTCGTCGTCAACGAGGTCCGACAGACGGCGGAAAAGGAGATGGCCGCCAAGCGGGCCGAGCTCGCGAGGGAATTTGATCGGCGGGAGATTGAAACCGATTTGAAGCTCGAGGAAATTCGTTCCCACGAGGAATCGATTGCGGCATTGGATTTTGAGTTGGAGCAGAAACGCCAGCGCATGAACCGGGAGGATGCGGCAAATCGGCAGGCCCGTGATGCTATTCGGCTGCAGGCGAAATCCCTCCGCCGACGGCTTGAAGGCGTGGCCGGCATGGACGCCGAGGAGATCAAATTGGCATTGCGGGAGGAGCTTCAGATCGAGTGTCAGGATGAACTGAGGGCCCTGCGCCGGCAGATTCTCGATCGGTCCGAACAGGATTTGAACAACGAGGCGCGTCGGATGCTGATCGCCGCCATGCAACGTTTGTCGTCTCGGCCTAACAACGATCTGACGGCGACGATCGTGCAATTGCCCACGGAGGACATGAAGGGGCGGATCATTGGTCGGGAAGGCCGTAACATTAAGTCCTTCGAGGCGACCACGGGTGTGACCTTGTTGATCGATGAATCGCCGCAGATGGTCTTGATTTCGTCGTTCGATCCGGTGCGTCGTGAAGTCGCACGGGTCGCGCTGGAAGCCTTGGTGCAGGATGGTCGGATTCATCCGGCAAGCATCGAAGAATTTGTGCAGCGAGCGCGTGAGGAGATTGATCTGAATGTGCAGCAGGCGGGCGAGGAT
>CAXBOL010000202.1:0-7679 GCA_963977295.1 uncultured Opitutaceae bacterium | reverse complement strand
CCTACCTACTTTTCCCCGGCGATGTGCTCGCAGTGCACACGGAATGGTTTGTGGTGTTTTTCACCTCTGCCGCCGCCTGGGTCTTATTTGGCAAGTATCCGCAGACTCCGGGAGCGAATCGCACGGTCACGGCGTCCGCGCTAGTGGGACTCGCCGCCCTCAGCAAACAATCCGCTCTGCTCGAAGTCGCCCCGTTGCTGATCTTCTGGTTGGTGGTTGGCCTCAGCCAATCTTCTCAACGTCGTTCGGCCATGCTTCGGATCGGGCTCGGGAGTATCGTGTTCACCGGAGTAATCGGAGGGTGCTTCGCCCTCTACGCGATCAAGGGTGCCGGATCCGATTTTCTTTTCTACACGTGGACCTACAACCTTCAGTATTACGGAAACGAATACACATTTCTGGAAAAGCTTATTTCCGGCTCGGTCCTGATCGAACACCTCGCCGATCACTATCCCCTGTTGCTGCTCACCGCCACCGCCGGTTTCCTTTGGCTCGCGGTCCGAGTGGTTCAGTTCAAACCGTCGCCCGACACCGCAACCCGTCGGGGGCCTGAAGTCTATCTCGTGTCGTGGCTGGTCTTCTCGACCGGCGCGGCGATGGCCGGAGGCCGCGGCTACGACCACTATTTCTTTCCCGTGCTCGCGCCCCTCGCATGGTTGGCCATGGTGATTCCAGGACGACTCTGGGCTTGGCTTTCGGGGCAAAAATCACCGCCTCTGGTGGCTCGGCTCGCAATCTACGCGTTCGCCGCCGTCTTGGTCGGATTGATCGTGCGCAAACCCCTCGCCGCCCGCGATCTGCCGGACTACGGCACCGACCCTGCCCTGCGCGTGTCCGAATTCATTCAGCAGCAATCCGGCCCTGAAGACCGCATCTTCGTCTGGGGCTTCAACCCCGACATCTATTACTATACGCAGCGCCTGCCCGCGTCGCGTTTCCTCTATTGCACGTTTCAAACCGGACTCATTCCGTGGACCAATATCGCCGACGGTATCGACACCTCCTATGGTATCGTGCCCGGCTCCATGGCGACGTTGATTGCCGATCTGGAGAAAAACCAGCCGCGCTTCATCATCGATAGTTCTGCCGGCGTCCATCGCCACTTCGACAAATATCCCCTCGATAAATTCCCGGTGCTGCGGGACTGGATCGAGTCCCGTTACGTCGAGTTGGAATCCCAGTGCTGGCGCCGAGGAAGCTGCCAGCATCGAGGCCACCGGCGTGCGTGACTTTACCATGCCCAGCATCAACCCCGGCACCACGCTGGGCCCGGGTCGCAATCATCTCGGAGTGTCGGCCCAAACCTTGGATTTAAAGACCCCGCTCACCGGGATTGGACTCGAGATTGACGGCCATCCTGTGGTGGCCCTCGATCTGCACGGAGTGACCGCCAGTCGAATCACCGTGCCACTGGATATAGCCCCCGATACTAAAGCGGTCTCCATTCGGGTGCTCGCCCGCGCCGAGGGCGGGGTTTGGGAAGCCAGTGATGCCCGTGAAATCCCGACCGTGTTGCAGGTCACTACTCCGGAACAACAGACTGAATTTTCCATTCCCTCTGTCGCTCGGCAGATCCCCGCCATCCGGCTGCGATCCTCCTTTGGCGCCCGACTTACTCTCGATAATCAACGCCGCACGTTTGCGATTCATGCGCCCGGGTTGCTCGCCTACGAATTACCCGGCAACGTTTCAGCCCTGCACGGTTTCCTCGGACTCGAAGAGGGCGCACAGGCCGCCGACAATCCTCACCCTTCAGACGGAGCCGAGTTTGTCATTCGGCTGCGAAGATCCGACGGCTCCACGGAGGAACTCCTCCGGCGCGCCATCCAACCTCAACTTCGCCCCTCTGAAAAAGGCGAACAGGCCTTCCGGGTCGTTCTGCCCGCCGGCGCAGCCAACGACGTCCTGACCCTGGAAATAACTCCCGGTCTCGCCGGTGACGCTTCGTCCGACTGGACGTATTGGCGCGACCTCACCTTCGAAACTTCCCCCTAGACGCATCCGTCAGGATGTCTTGTATAACCCGCCTCATGCCCACCGCGGCCGATCCCTCCATTCCCACGCCTTCTCTCTCACTGCCCCAGCCCAATAGGATCGGTGATGCTTTGCTGTGGCTGGCCATGACGCTGATGGCCATCAATCTCCCGGAGAAACCCGTCCTCGAGTTGGATTCATCCTGGCGCCAGGCCCTTGCGTATTTTTTCCACCGCGGTTACCCCTTCGGCGAAAGCGTCGTGTTCACCTACGGTCCCCTTGGTTTCTTAATGGGCAACACGTTTACCGGACTCTATTTCTGGGCCTACGTGGTCTATCAGATCGTTTTCAGCGTCATCGCCGCGACCATGATTTTCCGGGTGGGGCGCCCCCTGACCGGTCTGGCCCGTTTCGCCTACTACGGGTTTTTCCTGCTCTGGGGCTTCAGTTACCCCGATGCGCTGCACATGATCGTGATCGCCTACACGGGCTGGATCATGATCAACCGCATTTCGGCCGGCGAAAGCCCGAGGCCGGCTGCGTTTGGTCTCTTCCTCGCTTTTCTGGCCGTCATCAAATTCACCAATCTGCTGTTCGCCGGTTTTGTGGTCGTGATTGTGACCGCTTACGCCGTGCTGAAACCCGACCGTAAATCCGCGGGGTGGCTATTCGGCTCCTTCGCCGTCGGCTTCCTCGGTATCTGGGTGGCTTGTGGTCAGTCGCTCTCGTCCCTGCATCCTTACGTCATCAATTCACTCAGCGTGAGCGACGGCTACCAAGCCGCGATGGGATTGCGCACGCCAGATGGACAACTCACCACTGCGCTCCTCGTGTTTGCCGCGGGCACGCTCTACGTCATTTGGCACTTCGTCACCCAGCCTAACCTCATCCGCTCGCTGGCCCAAATGTTGATTCTCGGCGCCTTCCTGTTCTTGAACTGGAAACACGGCTTCGTGCGCTCAGACGGACACATGATCGGATTCTTCTACTGTGCCTTGGTTCCCGCGGTGGCCTTCCCCGTGCTCTTTCGCGAACAGACGGCCAACCCGTTCATTCCCCGCGCCTGTTTGCTCCTCGTGATGTTGTTCTGCTTCAAAGGCATGCACGCCACATTTCACACCACGATCGAATATGCGCCCAACGTCGCCAACGACGACATGATGAAAACGGTGCGAGCCTTCGCCGATTTCGACGACTACCGCAGTGACCTCCAAGGCCAGGTCGACGCCCGCCACCGCGAAGACATCCTGCGGCGAATCAAACCCATCGTGGGCGACGCCAGCATCGATGTGCTCGGGTTTGAACAAGCCATCGCCCTGTTCAACGATTTCAATTACACCCCTCGGCCGGTCTTCCAAAGCTACTCCGTCTACACCCCGCGACTCGCCCAACTGAATGCCGACTTCATCACTTCGGATCGAGCCCCCGAATTTTTCCTCCTGAAACTGCAGGTCATCGATGAACGTCCGCTCATGATGGACGACTCGCAGCTCATGAATTTTTTCCCTCACCTCTACACCTTCAGGGCCATGGAGAAGGGGTTCTATCTTTTCCAAAAACGCACCGAGCATCCCCCCATCGATTCCCTGCGACCACGCCTCCTCCGCAACCTCGATCAACCCTTGGGTGAGCCGCTGTCTTTGGCCTCCTACGGCGCCGAAGGCATTTGGTTGGAAATCGACCTGCCCTTTTCACTCCTCGGTCGGGCCCGCAATTTTCTCTACAAACCCCCGTTTGTCCAACTTCGCGTCATCACTTCCTTCGGGGAGGATTTCACCTATCGTCTCCCCCTCACTTCGGCTCGTGCCGGGTTTCAAATCAGCCCCCATATTACTGATTTTGACAGCTATCTGGAAGCCCATGGCGGCGGCAATCCTCGTAAGGTCGAAAGCATTACCGTCCTGGTCGACGATGAAGATCGCCGGTTCTTCGCCGAAGCTGCGGCCGTCAAGCTATCCCACGTGCCCAAGACCGACACCAATCGCGAATACCATCGGCAATTGGATCGCGACGGCTTCAATATCTTCGCCCGCCAACCCGTGGATTTCCAGGCCGCCACTTCGTTGTCCAACATTGAAATTGACGGCCGCGAAGCCGTGATTCTGCACGCGCCAAGTTTCATGACGTTCAACTTCGAAGCGGGCATCCACCGCATTTCCGGAGCCATCGGGTATCCTGAAAATGCCTACCGCAACGGAGGCGAGACCGATGGCGCAGCATTCTTCATCACCTGGACCGATGGCACCGAACGTCGCGAACTGTTCCGTCGCGAACTCGATCCTTTCCAAAACGAGGGCGACCGCGGACTTCAGCCCTTCTCCATCGACACCTCCGGACTTCCCTCCGGCCAGGTAATTTTTGAAACATCCATCCGCAGTCATCCCGGCTGGGACTGGTCCGCTTGGGCCGACATTAAATTCGAGTAACCCGCCATGCCCGTTGATTCGTCACTCGATACCTCCATCGAACTCACGCTCTTGATGCCGTGCCTCAATGAGGCGCTCACCCTGCCCGGGTGCTTGCAAGAGGCGCGCGATACCTTGGATAAACTCGGCGTTCGCGGCGAAATTTTGATCGCGGACAATGGCAGCACCGACGGCTCCCAAGCCATTGCCGAAGCGGCCGGAGCTCGGGTCGTGCCCGTTGCCCAACGCGGTTATGGTCACGCGCTCAACACCGGCATCAACGCCGCCCGCGGGCGTTACGTGATCATGGCCGATGCCGATGGCAGCTACGATTTCCGCGAATCGGGGCCCATGCTGGAAGCAATGCGCCAAGGGGCCGACATCGTCATGGGCAACCGCTTCGCCGGCGGCATCCACCCCGGCGCCATGCCTTGGAAAAACCGCTACATCGGCAATCCGGTGTTGAGCTTCCTCGGTCGGCTCTTGTTCAAGATTCCCACCCGCGATTTCCATTGCGGACTGCGCGGGGGCAAGACCGCCGCCATCGTCAATCTCGGGCTGCGCACCGGAGGCATGGAATTCGCCTCCGAAATGGTCATTAAGGCCGCCCTCTCCGGCCTTAAGTTGGTCGAAACGCCCGTTTCCCTCCGCCGCGACGGCCGCGATCGCCCTCCGCATCTGCGACCCTGGCGCGACGGCTGGCGTCACTTGCGCTTCATGCTGCTTTTCAGTCCGCGCTGGGTGTTTTTCCTGCCCGGCCTGAGTGCGCTACTAGTCGGTCTGCTCGGTTTTGCCGCCTTGCTCACCGGCCCGGTAAAACTCGGTCAGGTCACCTTGGACGTGCACACGTTACTCTATGCTTCCGCCGCCATTTTGTGCGGATTTCAGGGGGTCGCGTTTGCCATGATCTCGAAGGTGTTCGTGCACGAAGCCGGACTCGCCCCCAACCTTGGCACCGCGTCCTCTCCTCCTTTCGCCTGGTTCACCGTTGAACGGAGTATTGTCGGCGCCATCGCCCTCGGCGCCCTCGGCTTGGTGCTGACCGGTCAAGCCGTCCTCCTTTGGCAACGAACCGCGTTCGGCGAACTGTCTCCCACGCACATCCTGCGCTGGGTCGTGCCGGCGGTGACTTCGTTCGTCCTCTCCCTTCAATTGACCCTCGCCGGCTTTTTCGTCGATATGATCAGGCTGCGCCTTCGCCGGTGAGCACGTCGCGCCGAACTCTCCTTTTTGTTCTGGGACTTGCCCTGATCGCGGCAGGTTTGGCTTGGTGGCGATCGCAAGAATACACCCAAACCCGCCTTCCGGCCGATTTTGAAATCAACGGCCTTTCGAATCTCGATTGGAACCCGACCACCGGCGTGTTTAGAGTCACCGGTCCCGACCCCCATGGCACCATTGTCATCCCGAAGCCCGCGTTTCCACTCGACGAACTTCGACTGGAATTCAGCGGTCCCGCCCAACCGGGAGGCTGGTATGTCTATGCTTCCCCCGAACACCTGCCTTTGCGGCTCGATCAGGATCAGGTCGTGACCGCGGTGGCCGAACCCACCGCGACCGGACATGCCTTGGTGTGGACCATGGACGCCAGTCTGCTCGCGCGCATCGACTTCCCGGATGAATTGACGGTGCCCATGACGTTGGAACGTGCCCGCTTCACCTCCCGCTTCGCCAATGGCACCAGCGTCACCTTCGCGTTGGCCGCTATCGCGGCGAGCGTTGCGGTAGTTTTGTTACTTTGGCTGATCCTTCGTCCGATCTTGGTGCATGCACCCGTTGTTTGGATGATCGCGATCGGGATGTTGACCACCAAATTGTGGTTGGCGACGGGACTTGGAATCGGGGTGCAGGCCCCGTTAATGCACGACGATCAGCTGTTCATGGAACAGGCCATGTCCATCGCCTCGGGCCACTGGCTGGGCGAGTTCAATCCGCTCACGCTTTCCAAAGGGCCCACTTACTCGGTGTTTTTGGCGCTTTCTGCCGCAACCGGACTCTCCCTGCAGTTTAACGAGGTCCTCTTCCACGGCATCGCCTGCATCGTATTTGTGAGCGCCGTCAGCCCTTGGCTCCGCCGAGCCGAGTGGCGCCTGCTCTTGCTGTTCGCGCTGATGTTTGAGCCTCACTCCATGTCGGCCGAATTGATCGGACGCGTCCTCCGGGGCGCGATTCAACCGGCGTTGACGCTTTTCACCCTCGCCGGGTTGCTTGGCCTCGTTACCCGCGCCTCAATGGCCCCACGTCGAATCTGGCCCTGGGCTCTCTTGGCCGGAATAGCGGGCATCGCTTTCTGGTATTCACGGGAAGAGGGAGTCTGGTTGGCCCCGACCGCGCTGCTCCTCTTTGGCAGTGTCGTCGTATTGGGCCGGCCCGCCATCGCCACGCACGGGGCGCGGTGGCTCGCGTGCCTGCTTCTCCCCGTGGTCGTGTTTACCGGCGGCAAACTTGCGCTCCCGCTAATCAATTTGGCCCACTACGGCGTCCCCATCGGGGTCGATGTCACTCAGGGATCCTACCCCAAAGCCTACGGTGCCATGCTGCGCGTGACGTCGCCCGATCCGATTCCGGGCGTGCCCCTCACCTCTGCTACCCGCAAACTCATTTATCCTTACAGCCCGGCCTTTGCAGAGCTCGAATGGGCGTTCGAAGGGCCTTTGACCCAAAGTTGGGGCCAGGCCGGTTGGGAGGAATTGCCCGATCACCCCCGGGCTCGGCAGGAGATTCGTGGGGGGTGGTTTCAATGGGCGCTGCGCGAAGGAGCTGCGGCCTACGGTCACTACGATTCCGCCTCCGCAGCCGAGACTTATTGGCAACGGGTCGCGGATGAGATCAATGCCGCGGTTGATTCTGGTGAACTCAACGGCGGAGCACCGCGCCACGGACTGTTTCCGGTATGGCAAGATTCCTACACCCTCGCCGCCGGAAAAGCCTGGTTCAAAGCCCTCGACCTGGTGGTCCGCTTCAGTCCGTTTGGCGCCCACGGCATCGCCTCGACAGGCGCCCCCAAAGATATCGCGCGTTACGCGGACTTTTTGCACATCAACGCCGTCATTGATCCTCAACCGACCGACCGGGATACCGTCGCTCGAATTGTAATTCGTCGCGCCTTCGCCCTCGTCGGATGGCCGCTCACGGGGATCGCCCTTTTTGCCACCGGCGTGTTGGTATTTCGTAGTTTCAAGTCGCCGCCTCTCTGGTCGAAGATTGCGGTCCTGCTGGCTCTTTGGGGGGGCGCGGCCGCGTTACTCCTCGTCGTCGCCCTCGTGCATGTAACTTCGTTCCGGGCCATCACGGGCAACT
>CAXBOL010000201.1:0-7689 GCA_963977295.1 uncultured Opitutaceae bacterium | reverse complement strand
TTCAAGACGTTGGTGTAAAACCCCTCCTACATTGGCCGAATGCGATCCGGTGACGGCGTCACCCGCCTCGCCACGGCTATCAGGCCTTCCTCCCCCTACTCCGCGCCGAAGAACTTCAGGATCTTGCGCAACGAGGTCGCCAAAATCTCCACATCTTCCGCCGTATTGTAGAGGTAGAAACTCGCGCGAGTGGTGCTCGGCAGGCCGAGTTTCTTCATCAGCGGCTGATTACAATGATGACCGCCCCGGAGCGCGACGCCGTCTTGGTCGGCAAAGGTCACCACGTCGTGGGCGTGCACGTCGGCAAACGCAAAGCTGACGAGTCCGGCGCGTGGTTCACCCGCCCGAGGTCCGAGAATACGAATCCCCGGCAATTCACTCAGCGCGGCCCGGGCAAGTTGTGCAAGTTCCTGCTCGTGGACCGCAATCGCCGGCCGACCCAAATGATCCAGATAATCCATGGCCGCATGCAGTCCGATCGCATCGGCCACATTTGGAGTGCCCGCTTCAAATCGCTCCGGCGAAGGTTTCCATTTGCTCCCGCTGTATTCGACCACGCTGATCATGCCCCCGCCGCCCTGCCAAGGCGGCATGGCATCGAGTAAGGCGCGGCGACCATAGAGGACGCCGATGCCGGTCGGGCCCGCCATTTTGTGACCCGAAAACACCAGAAAGTCGCAGCCGAGGGCCTGCACATCAAGCGGTTCATGGCCGACCGACTGAGCGGCATCAATCAGCGTGAGGGCGCCGACCGCACGTGCTTTGGCGCATAATTCCGCCACCGGATTAATCGTGCCCAGGGTATTTGAAATATGGGTAAACGCGAAAAGCTTCACTTCTGGGGTTAACAGCTCATCCAACGCGGCCATATCGAGTCCGCCTTCCGCATCGTCGCCCACCACCGGCACGTATTTCAGGGTCGCGCCAGTGCGCTGGGTGATCATCTGCCACGGCACCATATTGGAGTGATGCTCCATCTCGGTGCAGAGCACCACATCACCCGGTTTCAGATGGGCCGCCCCCCAGCTATCGGCGACAAGATTGACCGATTCGGTGGTCCCTCGGGTGAAAACGATCTCCGCCGGGTCCACGGCATTGATGAACTTCGCGGTTCGTGCCCGCGCAGCCTCGTAACCATCAGTTGCCCGCATCGAAAGCGCATGCAGCCCCCGATGCACATTGCTGTTATCACGCTCATAAAATCGCGCGAGCGCATCGATCACCGCCCGCGGTTTTTGGGTCGTGGCCGCGTTATCGAGATAGACGAGGGGACGCCCGCCGACGTGCTGGTCGAGCACGGGGAAATCCACGCGCAGGTTGGAGAAATCGTGGGTCATGAAGGAAAAAAGCGAAGGTCACTCCCCGACCGGCTGGTCGGGTTGCTTAAGGGCGTCCAGCGCCGCGTGCCAACCAAGCGTCGCGCACTTGATTCGAGCAGGAAAGGCGTGCACGCCGGCAAAGGCAGCCACCTCAGAGAACTCCTCGGGCTCTTTGCCCGTGGTCACAATCTCTTTAAAATCAGCAAAGATCGCTTCGGCCTCCTCCGCGGTTTTACCGACGAGTTGGGTCGTCATCAGCGACGTGCTGGCTTGGGAAATCGCACAACCCGAGCCGTCAAAGCCCACTTTCTCGATTCGGTCCCCATCCATGCAGAGGTAAACCGTGCAGTTATCACCACAGGTGGGATTATCGCCCGAGGCCACCCGAGTGGCCGTAGGCAGTTTGCCCCGGTTGCGAGGACGTTTGTTGTGGTCGAGAATGACCGCCTGATAGAGGTCGGTGAGATCGGACATAAGAGCACCCAATCTCACCTACTCCCGCGATTTGGCAACTCCCCAAAGCGATCCGACTCAATCAAACCGTCAACGCATGCGCCCGCACAGTCTTGGACAGGGTCTGATCAAACGCCATCGCCACCACGCGCAGTAACGGTTCACCGCGAGGCAACACTTGTAATCCCGTGGCGCTGATTTCGACCAGCCCTTCATCCACCAGCGGCTGCAAAGACGCCAGTTCCGACGCGTAAGTGGTCGCGAGATCGCAGTCCAGTTCAGCTCCGATGCGGGCGAAATCGAGTCTGCGCTCGCACATGACGGCCATGATCAGACGGCGGCGGCGCTTGTCCTCGGCGGTGAGGCGATATCCACGCTCCATCGGGATCTGGCCGGCATCCAAAGCGGCGCGATAGGGCACCAACGACTTCGGGCTTTGTCGGTAAATCTCCTCCGTCTGCGAAATCGACGAAATGCCGAACCCGTAAAGCGAAGCCCCTGACCGGGTGCTGTAACCTTGAAAATTGCGGTGCAAGGCGCCGGCTTGGTGGGCAACAGCCAGCTCGTCGTCGGGACGCGCGAAGTGATCGAGGCCGATGTCGACGTAACCCGCTTCCACCAGTTTTTCGCGAATGACCGCAAACATCGCGAGCTTGGCCTCGGGATCTGGCATCTCGCCGCGTTGATCGAAGATGCGTTGCGCGGGCTTGATCCAGGGCACATGCGCATAACTGAAGACTGACAACCGATCGGGATGCAGGTCCAACACGTCTTCTACGGTGCGGGCCACACTTTCGGGGGTTTGTTTGGGCAACCCATAGATGAGATCCAGATTGATCGAATGAATTCCGGCAGAGCGGAGACGCGCCACCGTGGCGCGGTTGACGCGGTTGGGTTGCACCCGGTGGATCGCCTGCTGCACTTCCGCATTGGTATCCTGCACACCCAGCGAGGCCCGATTCATACCCATGCCCCGTAAAGCAACCACGTGATCCTGGGTCGCATGTCGTGGATCGATCTCGACGCTTAGTTCCGCATCGGCGGTAAAATTGAAATGACGATGGATATCGTCGCCCAATCGCTTGAGGGCATCGGGTGGGAAGAAAGTTGGCGTGCCTCCACCGAAATGCAGCTGACTCACTTTGCGATTTGGATTGATCCGCGCGGCCACCAACGCGATCTCACGGCTTAGGTCGTCCAGATAACTATACGCCCAATCCCGACGACGCGTGATAATCGTCGTGCAGCCACAATACCAGCAGCGGGACTCACAAAAAGGCAGATGGAAATAGAGCGAAAGGGGCTTGCTGGCATCGGCGTTGTCCGCTGCTAGCGCGGCATCGAGGTCCAAGCTGGCGACATCTTCATGGAATTTGTTGGCCGGCGGGTAGGACGTGTAGCGAGGGCCAGGCACCGCATATTTGCGGATTAAATCCAGATCCAACGGAACGGAGTCGATCCGGGAAATGGGTGAAAGAAGATCAGGAGTAGAAATCATACGGCTAGATTACGCCACTACCCTACCCGGAAAGCACTCCGCCGACTCCGCGCCGATTGACCGATGACACGTGGATCTTGGCCTCCTGTATGGCGGAACAAGGCATCAAGGAACCAGGCCCGGCCATCTTTTGCGCGGCGTCGCGCCCAGCGTGTCCGGCAAAGTCCCGACCAAGGCGGAAAGAAGTGGTCAGCCGGAGGGAGATCACAGAAGAAAACGAAGGGCTCACGCACCGTTTGACAAACCCGCCACCCACCCCGGCGCGACTGTTCTCTCTGTTTGCTCCTGTAAAATCCACCGACTGAAGGCTTCGTTTTCTTCGTTAGCTTCTGTTTAAAACCTAACTCCACCGCAATTTCACAGAGGTAACTGAGAACACAAAGGGCTCACTTTAACGCCGAGGCGCGGAGATAAAAAATACCACTGATTGGCTTTGCGTGCTTACCAGCTTGGCGGCTTTGCGTTGAAACTAGCCTATTTTGGTCGGGTTATGAGGATGACTTAAATCATCGCCGAGTAATGACCTAAACTTTCCACTTCAACTTCAACCGCGGGTTTTACCCTTATTGCGGGATCACCAACTGCATCCCGATTTGCAGCGGGTCGTTGACCGAATTCAAAATGCCGCGATTGGCCGCTACAATGTCGTTCACCCGGGCCGAGGAATTGTAATACTTCCGTGCCAACCCATAGAGCGTATCGCCTTTGGCCACGACATGCGTGCGTCCACTCTGCGCCGGACGGGCTGCCGCGTCCTCAGGGCGCGTCGGGCGCGCTGTAGGCCGCGCCGCTTCGTCGTTCATCGGCACGATCGAAATGGGTGAGGTCGCGGATCGCACCGCGGCCGACGATCTGGCCGGGGAAGTGAGATCGGCCACCATGGGGCGCGAGCTGCCTCCCAATGACGCGTTGGAACGCAACATCGCAACTTCGTCTTTCAGACGATTATTTTCCTTTTTCAGGCTCTCCACCACGTCCAACAAATCGTTGCGCATGATTTGGTTTTCGAGCGGTTGTGCCGGCAGGGTGCGGGCAAAATTCTTGATCGAATTGTCGATGCGTTGACGCACCAAGTCGGACTGCGGCGAGTTGGGTTTCAGTTCCAAATATTTCCGAAAATGATAAATTGCCGCGATCGGATCCTTGATCTCCTCGTCGTAAAGTAAACCGACCTCGAGGTGCGATTCCGGGGCGCCATCCGAGCGTGATTCGATCACCCGGGTAAAGGAGGCCAACGCTTCCTGCTCCTTGCCTTGGCGTAAGAGTCTGCGACCCTCCTCGTAACCCGGTTCGTTGGTCTCAGCCACCAGTTCTCCTTCCGGCAAACGGTTGCAACCTGCCCCAAACCAGAGGCTGGCGGAAAGAGATAACAACAAAAGCAGGAGCCGACGACGCATCAGAAATTAAAAGGAATTGAATGAAACCAGGATGCTTCTAAGTCTGGCAACCCCCCATCGGACACAAACCCTAAATGGCAATCGCAACCAAATCCGCCCTCAAACGTGCTCGCGCTTGCCTCGCGCTGGAACAAGACGCCATCGCTGCCACCTCCGCTGCCCTCGACAAATCGTTTGTCTCCGTCGCCCAGGCGATCGAGGCCGCCGCGCAGGAGGGTGCAAAACTCATCTGCACCGGAGTCGGTAAATCCGCGCATATTGCTCAAAAACTGGTAGGCACGTTTAACAGCACGGGCCTGCCCACGTGTTTTCTGGACGCGACTCAAGCACTCCACGGCGACCTCGGATTGTGCGCCCGCGGCGACATCGCGATTCTCTTCAGCAATAGCGGGCAATCGGAGGAGGTCCTGCGCTTGGTGCCTCTGCTGCGCCGCCTGGAGGTCACCGTCATCGCCTGCACGTCTCACGCCGACTCCGACCTCGCTCGCGAGGCCGATCTGCGAATGCTCTACTGCGTGCCTCGCGAGGCTTGCCCGCTAGATTTGGCTCCTACCGCCAGCACGACCGCGGCCCTCGCCCTCGGCGACGCCCTGGCCATGGTGTTGCTGGAAGCGCGAGGTCTGACCCGTGACGACTTTGCCAAATACCATCCGGCCGGAAATCTCGGACGCATCCTACTCCTGCGGGTCGCCGACATCATGCGTCACGGTGATCGATTGCCCGTCGCCCTCGACAGTGTCACCACGCAGGACGCCATTCTGCAGATGACCAAGGCCAAGAGCGGCAGCATCGCGCTCGTCGATTCAAAGTCCGGTAAACTCACGGGCATCCTCACCGATGGAGATTTCCGCCGCAGCGCGCTCACCGGGCCCGGTTTTCTCGAAAAAGCCGTCAGCACCTTCATGACTCGCGGGCCCAAAACGATCCGAGAAGACGCCCTCGGGGTTGACGCGCTCCGCTTGTTTCAAGCGCACAAGATCGATGATCTCATCGTGGTCGATCGCGCCGGAAAGCCTGTCGGATTGGTCGACGGCCAAGACCTGCCGAAGTTGAAAATCGTTTAGGCCCGGTTGCAACGCGTGTGCAAAATCTGCCTTTTACTGTGCATCAGGTGAAATTTGATCCTCAAATCCTCCGACCTTTTCTATAGATCCTCTCATGCCTACGCCTCCATTTTCCTACCAAGATCCTTTTCCGCTCGGGGCCGATACCACCGAATATCGATTGCTTTCCAAGGAAGGCATCAGCACCTCCGAGTTCGAAGGTAAGCCGATCCTCAAAGTCGCCCCAGAAGTCCTCACCTATGTGGCCACGCAAGCCTTTCACGATTGTTCGTTCACCCTGCGCACGGCCCACCTCGAGCAAGTCGCCGCAATTCTCGACGATGCAGAGGCGTCCGACAACGACCGCTATGTCGCCACGACGTTGTTGAAAAACGCCGAGATTGCCGCCGAAGGCATCCTGCCTTTCTGCCAGGACACCGGCACCGCGATCATCATGGGCAAAAAAGGCCAGCAGGTGTGGACCGATGGCAACGACGCCGAGGCGCTCTCCCGCGGCGTGTATGACTGCTACACCAAAGAGAACCTGCGCTACTCCCAGACCGCCCCGCTTTCGATGTTCGAGGAGAAGAACACGGGCACCAATCTTCCCGCCCAGATCGATCTCTACGCCACTGCCGGCGACGAGTATAAATTTTTGTTCGTCGCCAAAGGGGGGGGATCGGCCAACAAGACGTTTCTGTTCCAAGAGACTCGTGCCCTGCTCAACCCCAAGAGCCTCGAGAAATTCGTGGTTGATAAGATGCAACACTTGGGCACCGCCGCCTGCCCACCCTACCACCTCACCTTTGTGATCGGCGGCACCAGCGCGGAGACCTGTCTCAAAACGGTCAAACTCGCCTCGACCAAATACCTCGATGCCCTGCCGACTACCGGCGACGAACACGGTCGCGCCTTCCGTGATATTGAACTCGAAGCCAAGGTCCTGAAGCTTGCCCAAAGCACCGGTATCGGCGCGCAGTTTGGCGGCAAATATTTCGCCCTCGACGTGCGCATCGTCCGTCTGCCCCGCCACGGCGCGTCTTGCCCGGTCGGGCTGGGGGTGTCTTGCAGCGCCGACCGCAACATCAAAGCCAAAATCAACCGAGACGGCATTTGGTTGGAGAAAATGGAAAACAATCCGGGGCGCCTCATCCCCGAAGCCATGCGCACGCTCAAGCAGGAGAACATCGTGCATATCGACCTCAACCAATCCATGCGAGCCATTCTGGCGGAGTTGAGCAAGCATCCGGTCACGACCCGCGTGCTGCTCAACGGTCCCATGATCGTCGCCCGCGATATCGCCCACGCCAAACTCAAGGAACGGATCGATGCCGGCGAAGGTCTGCCCGACTACATCAAGCAGCACCCGGTCTATTATGCAGGTCCGGCCAAGACCCCGAAAGGATATGCGTCGGGCAGCTTCGGCCCCACGACCGCGGGGCGGATGGATAGCTACGTCGACCTTTTCCAAGAACACGGCGGATCGATGATCATGCTCGCCAAGGGCAACCGCTCCCGGGTGGTCACCGAAGCATGTCAAAAGCACGGCGGATTCTACCTTGGTTCGATCGGCGGTCCGGCCGCCATTTTGGCCAAGGACAGCATCCGCAAAGTGGAAGTCCTTGAGTATCCTGAACTCGGTATGGAGGCCGTCTGGAAGATCGAAGTCGAAAATTTCCCCGCGTTCATCCTCGTCGACGACAAAGGCAACGACTTCTTCGTCAACGGTTGCGGCGCGTGCGTGCCCGGGAAGTAGGTCAAAGAATCGTGAGACCAAAAATTCGCTTAAATGGGAGTAATTTTTACGCATCCCCCGTCGCCGAGGCTTCCACCGTCGCCGAGGCTATGGGGGACACAGTCGGAGGACAGGAAGCCACCGAACTGGTAAGCACGCAAAGGTCCGCAGTTGAATAGCCCACGGCTGATACCGACGTCTGTTGAGAAATAGACTTTAGCGCAACGTGTTCTGAGGTAGGGCG
>CAXBOL010000200.1:0-7689 GCA_963977295.1 uncultured Opitutaceae bacterium | reverse complement strand
CCAATCACCGCTTGGATTTAGACTTCAACACCAGGTCGCGTAGCCGCAGAATTGATCAGCAAGTTATTCAACTGGTTCATTTTGCGCTCTTCCCGGCTTAGTGACTTTGCGTTAAAATTAGTCTAATTTAGTCGGGCTGCTGGTATTATCTCTGTCCGGACCGGTTATTTGGTCACAACGAGCACAGAGCTCCAATCCAAAGTGCACCGAGCTCATACCCGTTTTGAAATCCAAGCAGTCTTTTCTTTGTGACCTTGGATGTGAAACTCCGGTTCGCCTCGGTGACAAATCCGAAAAATATCACGCTACAAAATCCTAGGCCACCCAAGCCATCACCCGAGTGATCGAACCATCGTCGTTCTCCCGGTCTTCCCGGAAACTTAGCCCAGCCTTTTCCAACACGCGCTGAGACGCCCTGTTGGCCGGATTCAAGGTCGCGATGATTTCACGCAGGCCGTGTTCCCGCTGACCATACGTCACCATGCCCTGCACGGTTTCGGTGCCAATTCCCTGCCCCCAAAACTCGCGCAGAAACGAATACTTCACTTCGGCTTCTTTCTGCCCACCCGGATGCACCAGCCCGACAAAGCCAATGACCGCTCCGGTCTTCCGCCACTCCACCGCTGACATGCCATAACCGTATTTCGTATAGTTTCGCTGCGTGACCTCAATCCAACGGGCACAGTCTTCCCGCGCAATGGGCTCTCCATCATCGACCCACCGCGCCGCGACTGGGTCACCATAGACTGAATACATACTGACTTCGTCGGCCCCGACCACTTGGCGAACGCGCACTCGCGGCATCTCAAAGAGGAGTTTCCCGTCCATTTTCACGTCGGGGAATCTCCCCATCACGGCGCCCAAGCCAAGCTTTTTACCCCCTTAAGCCGTAACGATGCAGTAGGAAAACCACGGATGGACACAGATTCAGAGTGAAATATAAAGCGACCTTTTGGAGCCCGTTGCCTCACCATTTTGTGGTCGTTCCAATCTTGTGAATGAACGAGGCAACCCCTTGATCATATCCGTGTTAATCTGTGTCCATCTGTGGTTAAATTGATTGGCTCCGGCTAAGCTTACTTCACAAACGCCACCGCAATCGCATCAATCTGTTTGGCCAGCTCGATATCGTGGGTCGATATTTTCGCCCCGGCATCATAAGACGTAATCGAAATCGCCACCCGGTGGTAGATGTTGCGGATTTCCGGATGGTGGTCGATCCGCTCACACGCATACGAAAACGCCACGATGAACGCGATGGCTTCGCCAAATCCCCGGCATTCAAAGGTCTTCTTGATGTGCCCGTCCTCCAAGGTCCACCCCGGGAGATCAACCATGGCCCGCTGCACTTGGGTCGCATCGAGGATTACTCGAGTCGGACTCATCCGGTCATAGACGGGGACCAGACTGTCCTCCGCCGACGTCCGGGTCGATTGCGCCCACCCCATACATGAACCAATCAACATCACCAAAAGCATCAGGCCTGGTTTACCGGGATTTATCGGGGAAGGACCGGAGCGGGAGGCATGTCTGAGATGGCCACAAAAAGGCACGAAAAGGCACCAAGAGTGTCGGTGGTTTTTGTGCCTCTTTGTGCTTTTTCGTGGCCATCGGTTTTCCAAATTCTTTGAGAGCAGCTTAGACACGATTCGCATAATCGCCCCAGACAGCGTTTGTCGTGCCAGTCCTCCCCTGAATTCGTCGCCGCGAAGGTCGCCTTAAAATCCTCTAGTTTGGCATTACGTTTGTCTCCAAATTACGATTCTATCCCCAAACTATGCGACCCCTGCTGTTACTCCTCCTCACGCCTCTCTCACTTTGGGCCGCGCGTCCGTCGACTCAGGTCATCCCACTTTGGGACGGCACCCCGCCCAACCATCGTGCCTCCGATCTGGTCGAAACCGTCACCCAGGATGCCCGGCTGACCCGCATCGCCAAGGTCCAGGATCCCTCCATTGAAGTCCGCCTGCCCGCGGGTGGCAACGCCACCGGCCAAGCCGTGGTCATTTGCCCTGGCGGCGGTTACGGGATTCTTGCCTACGATTGGGAGGGCACGGACATCGCCAATTGGCTCAACTCCCGGGGCATCGCCGGCATCGTGCTGAAATACCGACTGCCCGAAGACGCCAGCAACGAGATCCCCCACCTCACCCCGCTCCTCGATGCCAAGCGAGCCCTGCGCCTCGTGCGCAGCCATGCCACCGAATGGGGCATCGATCCCCAGCAAATTGGCGTCATGGGCTTCTCCGCCGGCGGTCATCTCGCTTCCACCCTCGGCACCCATTACGATATCGGCGACGCCAACGCGTCCGACCCGATCGACCGCCTCAGCTCACGCCCCAATTTCATGATCCTGATGTATCCCGTGATCTCATTTGATCCCGCCGTGGGTCACAGTGGTTCGCGGCGCAACCTGCTGGGTGAGCAAGACTCGCCCGAACTCGTCGCTCACTACTCCAACGAACTTCAAGTTACCGCCGACACCCCACCCACCTTCCTCGTTCATTCCTTCGACGACAAATCCGTGCCGGTGCAAAACAGCCTGCGATTCTACGAAGCCCTGCTCGCCCACAATGTGCCGTCGGAAATGCATCTGTATCCCTACGGCGGTCACGGCTTCGGCCTCGCGATCAATCGCGGTCACCTCGAGACGTGGACCGACCGCTGCATCGACTGGCTACGGTCGCTGTCGCCCCCAAACCCCAAAGCCCCTTGAGGCTGCTTTGAATCAAAAGGTAAAACTATGGCTGACGAAGCGTTCAATTCCGTTTGGGAAGCTCCGTCCGGCAAGTGGACGCTGAAAAAGCCAGTTGTCGGTTCATGGCGCATGACGGAGCTGCAAGGTTTTGATTCCGAATACATGGATCTGTGCGGTCCGGCGAAGATCAAGTTCAGCTCGCGAGGCACCGGTGCGATGAACTTCGGAGCCGTAGAAATGGAACTAGATTGCAAGATGGATGCGGCGGATGAAAACGCGCTTCATTTCAGTTTCGAAGGAGGAGACGAAGGCGACCCAATTTGCGGCCGCGGTTTCTGCCTTATCGACGGAGACAAGATGGTCGGTCGCATCTTCCGGCATTTTGGCGACGAATTCGCATTTAGAGCGCAAAAGACTGCAAAGGATGTGAAAATCGACCAACCCTGAGCGTTACGAGATCGCAAGGTCGGCAACCTAACTCCTGCCGCATTTCCCCGAAAGCAATTCCCTTAAAATCAGTTCTAAAATTACGCAATACGCTCAATTCGCGGCCCCCTGAACCACAAGGATTAAGTAGAGACCCTGTCGGATCGTTCCATTCTGCCCACAATCAAAGAGAAATCTGCCTGATTGGCAATCTTAATTTGCCCGTCCCTTTTAAACGTCGTTTAAGCGTCCTTGGGAATTGTCTTTGCTTGCGGGATTCAAAAGTTTGGCCCCCTGCATGACGCCTGTTGATTCGCTCACTCCCTCCCAGTTGTCGAAGAACGTTTTGCTCGGTCCGAAAAAGGCGGAGTTTGAGGGAGGCACCGAGGGGCTGAGAGGGTTCGCAGCACTACTCGTGTTGTATACGCATTTAATTTACCCTCAGCCGCACGTGGATCCTGTTTATGCCCCCCCGAATATTCTCCGAGCCTTGGATGCGAGTCAGGGGGGCGTGTTGTTGTTCTTTATCCTTTCGGGGTATGTGATCGGACTGACTAATCGGCGGGCTTTATCTTGGCCGAATTCTAAAAATTATCTTTGGCGGCGGGGCCTCCGGTTATTTCCACTTTATTTCTTGGCCATAATGGTGAGTTGGGCGGTTTTACCCGTAGATGGCTGGCCGGCAGTGCTGGGAAATATTTTCTTCCTGCAAGGCACTTTTGGCGTCCCAGGACTCGTAGCGAATTCGAACCTTTGGAGTCTTAATTTTGAGGCCATCTATTACCTTCTGTTTTTCGTAATTTGGTGGAGGCCCATGTTATGGTGGTTGTGGGCAGGTGTCGCCGCAGTGGTAGGAATTGGGGCGGGAATGTCGTCGGGCGGAATCGCGAGTGTGGCTCCTTATGCGTCGGGATGGTTGTATTGGGTCATCGGGTTTGGGTTTTCTCGAGCTCCAAAGTCCGAGTCTCCCCCGGCTCTGCCCATTTTTTCGATCCTCGCACTTTGGTTGTTCACCTGGAAAGTGAAACCGTTGGCGTTGTTGCTGACGCTCTGCGGTATACCGTTGGAGTCGGATTCGATGTGGTTCGGTTTCTACGCCTATGACTTCCTTATTTCCTCGTTGGTGATGCTAATGGCGGCTTCCGAAAGGCGGCTGTCCTTTACCAAGCTGCTGATATTTGGGTCTTTTGCCATTCCGGTTCTTTGGACTCTTTATCGCATAAGCCAGGGGCAGTTTTTTCAGGGAAAGGAAACGTTCTACGACGTCTTAGTGTTGTCGGCCTTTGCGTTGATACGGGTTAAGCCCAAATTCAATATATTCATGCCGTTGGCGTGGTTCGGATCTATCTCGTATGCGGTGTATATTTTTCAGCGTCCCGTGCAGTATTTTATACGAGATGCGTCATGGCTGCCGACCGGAAGCGTGGCGGCTTATCTTTTGAGAGTTTGCCTCATTATCGTGATCGTTGTTTGCGTCTCGTGGTGGTTGGAAAAACGGCTGCAACCGAAAATCAGGCAGTGGGTGACTCGTGATAAGAAGATCTAGCTGATCGGGCCATTGATTGGCGCGTTGGAGGGCAATGATTCGAATCATTCTTTTTTGGGCAACCCAAGGGCAACCCAAAGGAGTCAATACTTAATCTTTGTGGTTAATAACCAAGTGGTCAGTCCAACGATACATGGATCTAGGACAACACGGATAACCCGCCCAACGTGTAACCACCACGCCCCTTTGGCACAAGTCGTTCGGTGCGAAATTCCCCCAACCCGGTGCTTGCGAGACGCAATGCAGCATTGCCGCATGATAACCACTCTTCCTTTTTCCAAACGCGGCAGTCTCACCTTGGCGACTGAATTGCGCCGCAAATTGGGACTCGATAAGCTCCGCAATCCGCTGGTCTTGGTCGAGGAGCGCGATGGTGGTCTGTTCCTTCAACCCGCGGGGGCGATGCCGGTGCGCGATCTGCCCAAAAGCAGATCCAAGCATGGATTGCCCGCGACGGGGCGGAAACGGAACCCTGAAGGGATCAAACGCAAAAATTAAATATCGATACCTCATCCTGCCTTTCCCGTTCTACCTCAAATCTATCTTTAACTTTTGCGTTTGACCCCTTTTTACAGGGAACAGAACGGCTTCGTAGGGTAACTCAGCAACGAGCCGGTTCCCCACTTATTGCCTGAAGACTCTTGGCGGCACTCGTTCTTGATTTGTCACGATCCTCAAAATGTCGCCTTTTGGGTAATCGCTGTCGCCTCCGCCGTAAATCCCTCCTCCCCCTCCTCGGTGCCCCCTCCACCCCGCCCCTTCACTCGACTCCTGAAGACCCTCCTCGTCGCCCTTTCCCTTTCGCTGCAGGCGGCCGAGCCTGAGAGCGGCCAAACGCTCTTCGCCCAAAACTGCGCCAGCTGCCACCTGTTCACCGGCGATGCCATCGGACCGCCCCTTGGGGGCATTACCTCCCTGCTCAGCGAAGCCGAACTGCTCAGGCAAATCACGCAACCCGATCAGGTCATCGTGTCAGGCGACCCGAGAGCCCACGCCCTCTTCCGCCGCTACAAGGTCGTCATGCCGTCCTTTGCCCTGCTCGGGGAGACAAAGATCCGGGCGATCATCGCCTACTTGGCCGCCGAAACCGAACAGCAAAACCTAATGCCTTTCGCGGTCGATCTCGACTCCGCCAACCAGCCGATCACCCGCTTAATCCCTCCCGTCGCCAAATCAAACCTCGTCATCGAGCTGGAAGATTTTGTGCAAATTCCGACCGTGGACGGGCATCCCGGCGACAAGGGCATCGCCACCCTCCGCACCGACCCACGCGGAGCTGGAGCCTTTTTCGTCAGCGATCAAATGGGGCTCCTCTACCGCATCAAAAATCGCCGCCCCAAGGTCTATTTGGACGTGCGGGAATTCCTGCCGAAGTTTGTCTTCGCTCCCGGCATAGGCACCGGCTTGGGCAGTTTTGCATTCCATCCTGATTTTCTCACCAACGGCCTGTTCTACACGACCCACGCCGAGGCGTTTCCCGGCCCGCCCGCCATCAACGACGGAGCCTTCGACGAACGTGAATTCGACTACACCGTCCTGGCCCCGACCGTCACGCCTCCCCTCCAGTGGGTGCTTTCGGAATGGCACGTCGACGACGTAGCCGCAGCTCAGTTCTCCGGCACGCGCCGGGAAGTGCTGCGCCTGAATACTCCGACCACCGCGCACGGCTGTCAGGACATGGCCTTCGCCCCGGTCACCGACCGCACCGACCCCGACTACGGCCTGCTGTATTTCGGCATCGGTGATGGCGGATCCAACAATCTCAAACGCCCCGAGCTCTGCCACGATCCGCGGTCTCTCCTCGGCACCTTGTTCCGCATCGACCCCCGCGGGAAGAATGCCCCCAACGGCCAATACGGCATCCCGCCCGACAATCCGTTTGCCCGCGCCACCGACCCCGCCGTGCACCGCGAGATTTGGGCCTACGGGTTTCGCAATCCCCATCGCTTCAGCTGGGATATGCGTTACGGCAAACGTCTGTTCCTCGCCGACATCGGGGAGACCAATGTCGAAGAGCTCAACCTCATCGAAGGCGGCGGCGACTACGGTTGGAGCACGATCGAAGGCACTACGCGCATCGATATCATGACCGACGCCAAGGTCGTTTTCCCCGCCACCGCCGCTGAACTCGCCCCCTACCATTTGCCCTTCGGGCAATATGATCACGAGGACGGCAAAGCGATCAGCGGCGGCTTCGTCTACCTCGGTCCGCTCGAAGCCCTCCACGGCAAATACGTCTTTGGCGACATCGTGACCGGCCGCCTGTTTTTCATCAACCTAAACGCCGCCCTGTCCGACCCGACCGTTTATGAACTGAATTTGACCCGCGACGGGCTCGTGACGACAGTCAAAACGCTTTCCAACCTCAACCGCGCGCACCTGCGCATCGGCTACGACGAACAAACCCACGACCTCTTCGTGATGACCAAAGCCGACGGCATGATCCGTCGCGTCTCCGCCGCCTACACGCCATGAGTTCCCGCCCTCGACTTCCCACCACTTTCGTCCTCCTGCTCAGTTTCGCTTTAAGCGTGATCGCATCGGCTCAATCGGCCGAGGCTTGGCGATCGCTGTTTAACGGTCAGGACTTCACCGGATGGACCCTCGTGGATCCGCCCATCGACGCGACCGTGCAGGATGGCGCCATGGTCATTCACATGACGCCCCACACCGCGCGCCACGCTTTCATCCGCACCAACGAAACCTTTCGCGACTTCATCTTCGAAATCGAATTCCGCCGCGACCAAGCCATGGACTCCGGCGTGCTCTTCCGTAGCGAAGACGCCCCCGACTCGGCGTTTTCCGGACTCTTCGGTTACATGGTCAAACTCGACCCCCAGCCTCAACGTCGTTGGACCGGCGGCATCTTCGTCGACTTTGGCAACGGCTACAATTGGCTGCACTCCCTCGCCGACGATTCCCGTGCGCAAGCGGCCGAAAAACCGGCTGGCGAGTGGAACCACCTCCGCATCGAAGCCTTGAGCGACATCATTAAAGTCTGGCTCAACGGCGTGCCCAC
>CAXBOL010000199.1:0-7714 GCA_963977295.1 uncultured Opitutaceae bacterium | reverse complement strand
TTAGGCGACAAACTCATCCACATGATCACCAGCACACCGATGGCCACCGCAATCAAGGCGGATGCTTTTCCGGCCGCCCGCGAAATGACACCGAGCAAAAACAGGCCCAACATACCGCCGCCAAAAATACCGGCCAACGTCCACCAAGTGTCCAATGCACTGCGCACGTTGATCATGGCAAACGCGATGCCTGTCCCCAACACCCCGGCGGCGATGGTCGCAATATAGAGCATTTTCATCTTGTCCCGTTCATCAGCTTCAGAGCGGAAGAACCGCAGGTAGTAGTCATTGAGCACGATGGTCGCCGTTGAATTCAAACTGCTGGAGATCGTGCTCATGGCGGCGGCAAAAATTGATGCCACCAACAGCCCAGTGAGCCCAGAGGGCAACTGCGAAACAATGAACCATGGGAACACCGAATCACTCTTGGTGGGATCCTGATAGATCTCGGGCAATGCCGACGGATTCGTCGCATAAAACGCAAACAGAGCGGTCCCGATAAAGAAGAACAGCGCCGACAACGGCACGTAGAGCAAACTCCCCAACCACACGCTCTTACGCGCCTCAGCATCACTCTTGGAGGTGTGGTAGCGCTGCACGTAGTTTTGATCCACGCCGAAATTCTGCAGATTGATCACCAGACCATAAACCAGCACCACCCAGAACGTCGGGGCCATCAGACTGGGACCGAAGCTACCCAAGCTAAACTTGTGGTGTTCCGCCGCGACGGTGAAGACCTGCCCGGGCCCTTCCGGGAGACCGAAGATCATCATCAAGGCACAAACCAATGCACCGATCATGAGCACGATGGTCTGAATCGCATCAGTCCATATCACACCCACGATTCCGCCCACAAACGTGTAGAGCGTGGTGACCACCCCCGTCACCAGAATGATCAGTCGAATATCCCATCCGAGCAGCACGTGCATGGGCAGCGCCGTCAGGTAGGCCACCACGCCGATGCGCGCGAGCTGCGTGAGTAAATAACACGCACTCGCGTATATCCGTGCCCACTTGCCAAATCGATTCTCGAGGTGGGAATAAGCCGAGACCGTGCCGCTGTTGCGATAGAACGGTAGGAACCATTTTACCCCAATCCAGGCCGCCAGCGGAATCGATAGACTGAAGACAAACGAATTCCAGTTCCCGGCAAACGCCTTCCCCGGCAGCGCCAGAAAACTGATGCTGCTCACGTAGGTGCCCAGGATGGAAAGCCCCGTCACCCACCCCGGCAAACTGCCACTGGCTGCGGTGAATCCATCAACCGACCGACTCCTTTTCCAGAACGAGATGCCCACGGCGAGCGTGGCAATGAAGTAACCCACGAGGACAATGAGATCGAGCGAAGTGAAATGACTTTGGGGCATGGACAATGACGGGGCTGCGGGGATGAACCGTTGAAGCGACGGCTTCAGGTTAACGTTGGGTTTTTAGCCAGTGGCCAATTCAAGATTCCACTCGAGCAATTGTGCACGCAGTTCGCGCACGATTTTCCGATAAAGCTCCATTGAGCTACTTGAGACTATCGCCTTGGGCACACCGGGACGCAACCCGCGCGCCTCCATCCCCGCCGCCACATTCAGCGGGAACGTCAATTGATCGATGATCTCACCGATGCGGCGAAGTCGTTCAAAGGCAGGAGAAATTTCGCCTTCCAGCCCTTGGCGACAAACTTGATAAAGATGAACCATCAAATCGGGTGCGATGTTCACGAGTCCGCCGATGCACCCATCCGCCCCCAGTCCGAAAACTTCAGGCAAACGCGTGTCTGCACCGGAAAACACGGCGAAGTTTTTCTCCCGTCCCAGCGCGATCAACTCCCGATGGTAGGCAAATTCTCCACCGCTTTGTTTAATCCCCGCCATGCCTCCCTGATCGGCAAAAGCCGAGACCGTGTCCAAGTTGATGCGGGTGCCAGTAAGCTCCGGAAAATTGTAAAGAAACGTGGGTAATTGGGAGGAATCCGCCGCGTGCCGAAAGTGAGCCAGCGCATCGTCCTGTCTGGACGGGAAAAACCCCGGGGGCATCACGGCAATAGCCGGTAAACCGAGCTCGCGAGCAAAGCGTCCCAACTCCGCCACGGCTTTGGGGCGAATGTCGCTCACATTGGCAATGACCTGCAACGGGGCCGCCAGTTCCGCCACCGTGGCCAAAGCACGTTTGCGTTGCTCGAGATCAAACTGCGGAAATTCACCGGTGCTGCCCAAAGCCAAAACGCCGTTGACTCCATTGTTTTTTAGAAAGGTGAGATTTTGCGCCAGATCATCACGCAAAAGTTTACCATCTTGGTCCGTAGGTAGCCACAGGGCGGCAAATACCCCTCCTTGAGGAGCTTCGACTTCACAGGTGCCGAGAGAGGAGGAATTGAAATCCGTTATCATTGCTCGAGAGGCATGGAGTAGAAGTGTCCGTCTTCCGCCCCGATCACCAAAACCTGGGCGTCGCCCCATTGGGCGATGGTCGGGGTGGTCGAGTGCGCGGCGAGTCGTTTGCTACTTACGGGACCGATATCCTTAAACCGCCAGCGTCCTTCGCCGTCACGACCCAGTCCACGTAAAACATTCACATTGGTGTCACTGTTGACCAACAGGTCCAACTCCCCATCGCGATCCCAGTCGTGGAAGGTAAAGGTGCGACGCCCGCTGCCGCCCGCCGCCCGTGCATTGAGTCTCAATAATCCGGATACTTCATTTAAAGCCCGGCCGCTACCATCGTAGGCGGAGACGCCTTCGCCCCAAAAGACTCGGGCTGGAGGCAATAGTTCCAACCGTCCAGACGCCGTCCGACGACGCTCAAAAAACGCCAAATATCCTTCCTGGTCGAGCATCACCAAATCAAGCAGTCCGTCTTGGTTCCAATCGATGAGCTTGGGGGTCGTGCGCCACTGGGTGACTAAGGTTCCTTTTTCCGGCGTCCACCAAACCCAACTCGGTTTCGGTGTTTCACCTGCCCACGCCACCGTAATCGGTTGAGCTTTGGCGAGACGAGGTGCCGTGGCAGTGCCTACGTTGCGATAAAACAATATTTTACCCCATATCCCGTTGGTTACCACATCGACGAGTCCATCACCGTCCCAATCCCCCACGCTGGGGTTGGTGTAACCCCACTTCGCTTCAGCCGGGCCCTGAATCGATCCTCTAGTCCATCGTTGTCCCAATCGACACTCACCGGAGCAGCCAAAGCCCCGAACTTAAGCTGGTCGGCTTGCTGACGAAAATAACGTGGAGACAGGAATTGGGGAACCCCGTCGGACAGCGCGCCGGTCCCTTCGATCAAAGCGACCCGACCATCTTCATCGCCCACCACCAAGTCCAGAATCTTATCGCCGTTGAAGTCAACCGCCACCGGTGTGATCATGCACAATTCCATGGTCAGCGGAACGCCTCCAATCATCAACTTTTGACCCGCCGCGTAACGCGGTTTCCGGCGGGAGCCCACGTTTTCATAGTAGGTGAATCCATCGACGAATTCGCCGCACAACAAATCGAGATCTCCGTCTTGATCAAAATCTTCGAAGCTGGGTGACGGCATCCCATAGACATCGATGGGCTTTTCATCCCGGGTCATCATTTGACGCGGTTCCCCATAAATGGGCGCTTGGGTCGTGCCGGTGTTTTCGAGCAGGTAAACGTAGCCGCGTAGCGGTCCGTTCTTCCATTGCCCTTTTGCATCCCATGCATCGTCCCAGCCATAGTCGCCCCAATATCCAATGCCCACCGCCAGATCCAGGTCCCCGTCACCGTCATGGTCGACGAACTTCCATTGATTCGCCCGCGTGCGCCCCTCGCCTACATGAATTTTGTCAGGATCGCCCAATGCCACCGGATCTTCGAGCGCCGTTTTTTTAAAATTGGGGAAATAGTTTCCCTTGGTGGTGACCATAGGTTGGCCATCAGGGTAGGAAATCTGCGGAGAAGTGCCCTTCCCTGCCGGACCAATATTTTGCCCCGGACTCATCAGGGGCAATCCCGTGACAGGATCGTATCGTCCTGTATTTAAAAAGACATACACCCCGTTTGAGGGCGTATCGGTGCAGGCAACCACCAAGTCCATCAGACCATCTTCGTTCCAGTCCATTGGCAGCGGCCATGCCCATAGCCCCACCCCCAGATCGGTCACGAGACCAGGATGATTAAACTTCACCTGCTGCATCTCATCGCCCCCTTCCGCGGCGGCGGTATGCAAGGATGGAAGAGTAAACGACATCGAGGCAGCGGCGACGGCGCCGATTCGCCTAAGTGAAAGTGGGAGGTGAGGAAAAATTGAATCAAGCATGGGTCGATTAGATCAAAGAGAATGGAGATGAAATGATAAGGAAGATGAGGGTAGGCCTATTTGCGGATTGGAAAACGCGCACCGACTTGATCGAGGTAGCCAAATAGAGCCATGCGCAACCCCCGCGTCTTGTCGGGTTGGAGCAGACTGAGATCGTGACGTTCACTGGGATCGGTCGCGAGATAGTAGAGCTCATCCCGATTATCTTCGTAAAAATGCAGCAATTTGAAGTCTCCGACTCGAATCGACGATTGGGGATACGTTTGGCTTACCTCGAAGTCATTGATCCCTATTTCCTTTCGAGCCTGCTCGAAACCCTTCTCCGGGTGATAAAAAGGAAAATGCCACACCAAGGGTAGCGAGCGATCGACCATCGAGTGGCCGGTTTCCCAGAGCGGAAGCAGATTCATGCCATCCAAAGGCTGGCGTGGATCCAACGGCACGTTTGCCACGGCCGCGAACGTAGGAAAAAGATCGGTGCCAACAATGGGGACGGCACATTCGGTTCCGGGCGCTACGGAGCCCGGCCAGCGCACCATGAACGGCACCCGGACACCCCCTTCGTAAAGATTCCACTTGCTCCCACGCGACGGTCCATTGGCAGCGTAACGCGGATGACCACCATTGTCGGAAGTGAACACCACCAACGTGTTATCCGTCAGCCCAAGTTCATCCAATTCGTTCAGAACGCGACCGACGAGTTCATCGAGGTTCTCCACCATCGCCGCATAAGTGACCCGATCGGGATCAGTGCCGGGAGGAAGTTCACGCTGGTTAAGTTTCTTCGACCACTCGGCCCGTGAGCGGATGGGATCATGCACGTAGTAGTGGGACAGATACAGGAAGAACGGTTCCTGCCGGTGACGGCGCAGGAACGCCATCGCTTTCTCGGTCAATGCATCGTCGCCAAAGTCGCCCTCCGGCAAGGCCACCAAGTCCGTCGCTGCCCGTTCTGCATCACCGTAGGGATGACTGCCAAACTCCTGTTCGGCCTCCTCAAATCCCTGTTGCAAGGGACCATGGGTGGTTGACCAGTTGAGGTAGCCCCCGTTGTGGGCACTCACATGCCACTTGCCGTAAAATCCCGTGCGATAGCCCGCTCCACTCAGCATTTCGCCAAGGGTGGTTTCACTCAAAGGCAAATCCAATGGATACGAAGGGATTTGCAGGATCCGATTGCCGGCCACTTCGGTTCCCGGCAATTTGGTCACAAATTCAAACTGTAGTCGGGCCGGTGAACGCCCGGTCAGAAAAGCTGAGCGTGAAGCCGAACAAATCGGCGCCGGCGCGTAAGCCTGGGTGAATCGCATGCCTTCTCGGGCGAAGCGATCGAGATTCGGAGTTTGGTGATTCGCACTGCCATAGATACCCAGATCCCGTCCGCTCAAATCATCGGCTAGAATGAAGACTATGTTCGGCCGAACTGCAGTCGCCCCCATCGCCACATCCGCGTGTGTTGAAAGACTTCCGCAAAAGACAACGAGGCTCATCAGGGAGACTCGAAACCGTGGGGGAATGGGCTTCGGCGAAAACATGCAGTGAAAGAGTAAACGGGGAATCGGGATTGAACAACGATCCGGTCGGCTGGAGAACACCTTGTGCTCTCCAGCCTGATCGGAATTCCGATTTAGAAGCTATACTTGTAAGTGAGCCGGATCTCACGCAACGGATTGGTGCGCGTCACGATGTAGGGTTCGCTCGTAACGTTTTTCACCAGCAGATCGATGGTATTGTTCCGGTTGAAGCGGTAGTCCAAACCGAGATCCATCCGCCATTGATTTTCCGTCATTTCAACCCGGCTCAAGGCACCGCCCACTTGTTGAACAAACGGACCAATCGCACTTAACCCACCGCGAACACCGAATCCTTTGCCTTCGCTATCGCGAAAATTGTATCGCGAAAACACACTCGCGTTCCACTCCGGACTGTGGCGAATCGGGCGGGAGCCACCAGTGATGGGCTGAGTTGTATCCAAAGTGGCATAGGCGAAGTTCATGTCCCACTTATCGGTAATTTTTCCAAAGAGAGACAGCTCGATGCCCGTCCCCTCATCACCGTTGGTCACAAATTTCTTGAGCGCCGAAAGCACGGGATCGCCCAAGGTATCCGGCGCCTGCGACGTGGTATCAACTCGGTCATTACCAAACTTACCCGTGGTCAAAATTTCGAAATAGGACGCGGTCACCGTGACCCGTTGGTCTAACAAGTAACCCTTCACCCCAAACTCGGTGAGTTCGGTCGAAGGCGACCCGCTGATGGTTTCCTGCAAACGAGGGTCACCGGCCGGCAAGTCACTCCACACCGTCGTGGTTGCGGTCGGATTGTTTTGCGTGCTCACGATGCCGTAAACCGACAAGCCCTCATTAATCTTGTAAGTGCCAGCCATGCGCCAGGAATTAACCGTCGACTTGGTTTTAGCAGAATCAGTTCCAGTCAAATAGTCGCGTGTCCAACCTTCGCCTGTGTCGCGACGATAGCCTCCCGAAAGCAGTAGGCGATTGTTCAACAAGTTTACGTCCTGCTGAATATAGTAACCAATTTCATCATAAAAGCTGTCTTGAGCCCGCGAAACTCGCACGGAACCAGGTTCGATCGTGCGACCGATCCAAGCATTTTCTGGATTCTTCAAATCGATGAATGAATAGCGAACGGGAATCGTGCCTGGAGTGCTCTTGCTGTAAGTAGTGCGATCCTTGTAAGAGTAACCCACGAGCGTCGCAAAATTCATGCTGTCCGTGCCGTATTCCATGTTGAGGTCACCTTGAAGGGTGAGGCGTTCGCCAGATCCCTGAAGGTAACCTTGCTGCACGGGAATATACACCCCGGTGGGGCTGTATTGGGTCGCTGGATCGTTTTTGAATGCAGCCGAAATGCTCGAGTGTGGCGTCGGGAAATTACTTTCGGCATCCCACCATTCTCCGTCCTGTGAATTTTCGAAGAGACTGACGGCCTGTCGGAATTGAATGCCGTCGGTGAACTTATGGGTAAGAATCGCCAGCATGGATGCCACCGTGTCGTCGGTGCCTCGTTGCGGTCCGCCGATGTTGAAGTTCGCCGGAAGATTCAGGGCCGTAATAGGATCATTGGCATCACCAATTACCGGAATGACTTTGCGATAAACCGCCGGAATCCATGCAAAACCATGTCCGGGGGAACGAGCGGGAGCTTCGATGTCGAGAAACTCACCGACCACCGCGATTTCGGTTTTGTCGTTTACTACCCAGCGAATGGACGGATACAGGGCCGCGGTTTTGAATTCGGCGAAATCAAAGAAGTGATCGTGATTATCCCACGAGGCGGCCACTCGAGCATAGATGCCTTTGTCCGCACTGAGGGTCATATTGTGATCAAACGTGCCTCGCAGCCCGTTTTTGCCATTTTCACCCGCTGACACCGAGAAACTCGTGTTAGTGAAGTCCTTTCCTACCAGGGGTTTCTT
>CAXBOL010000198.1:0-7736 GCA_963977295.1 uncultured Opitutaceae bacterium | reverse complement strand
GACGTCAAATTGCACGGGAACTGACCAAATCGATGGTGAAAAGAACGTCAGACCAACAACAATCCATTCAATGAATCGACATCGACGCCAAACGTTACATCCACACACGTTCACGACTAAATTCGCCCCAACTTCCAGCCGAGCCATACCGCTCCTAGGCAGAGCACAACCGAAAGCAGCACATGCCCGAAGGCCAATCCGGCATGCCCACTCCGCAACTGTTCAAGCGTCTGCCAACTGAAGCTGGAAAACGTGGTAAATCCCCCGCAAAACCCCACTGCCATGAAGGACTGCCAATGAGCATCGTCAGTCCCGGTCGGCCCCGTCCGGGCCATTACCATGCCGATCAATATCGAACCCAAAATATTGGCCACGATCGTGCCCCATGGCAGCGCCCCTTGCGCGATCCAACGCCCCAGCCCAAATCGCAACATTGATCCCAAGCCCCCACCCAGTCCGACCAGTAAGAGATGGGGCAAGGCATTCATCAGCGGGACTGGAGCGCGGCAATCTGGTTCACGTAGGCCGTGATACCATTGGCTAACCCTTCGGCAATTTGAGCACGATAGCTTTCGGTGGCAATCTTCCGAGCCTCCTCCGCGTTGGACAGATACCCCGCTTCCACGAGCACCGACGGACATTCCGCCAAGCGCAACACGGCAAATCGGGCTTGTTTAAACCCTCGATCAGAGGGCTTGAGTTTCTGCAATAACGCCCGATGCATAGAAAAACCGAGAATGCTGTTCCAAGCATCATACGCATTGCCCGGTTCGAAAACCCGATCGGATGCGTCGCTTTTCGCACTGGAGGTGGAGCGCTGAAACTGCGGGGTCATCGCATACGTTTCCACCCCCACTACGCTCGACTTCCCGGCGGCGTTGAAGTGCACACTGATGAACAAGTCGGCCTTCGCCGCGCGACCGAATTCGGCCCGTTCCGCCAGGGTGAGGTAAACGTCCTCGGTGCGCGTCAAGATCACCTCAAATCCTTGCGTCCGCAAAATCTCGCCGAGACGTTTACTCACATCCAACGAAACCGTTTTCTCCAAGATTTTGAGCTTGGTGTTGGTGGTGCCACCATCTTTGCCACCGTGCCCGGGGTCGATCACGATGGTTTTTATCGGCCTGATGGTGCTGACAAACGTCGCCGGCTTCAGCAAGGGGGCCAGCAGTTTTTCCGCATCAATTCGCCCAATTAAAACTCGCCCCTCCCGCATCATGACGCCTTCCCCCAAAAACACCCGGAGTCCGTTATAGACGATTTCCCGGGAATCGACTTCGAACTCGATCGCCGTCCACGCGCTGGAAAATCGCAGGCGCTTATCGGGCTCGATCCAAGTGGATGCCAAGCCGTAGCGATCGAGAAACTTGGTTAAATCGATATATTCGATTTCATTGGACACCAGCACCTCGTGGTCCGTGGTAGCCAGCCAGTTCGTCGGATTCGGGCCTTGGGATCGTGCCAGTGAAAGCGCCAGCACGACGTAAACGAGTCCCATCGCCCCGCGACCGATCCAATGACGTCGCAACGCGAAGCGAGTCTTCACGGTCCGAAATCCTACTCCGACGTCGAAGAGTCTGACGCCGACTTGGAAGCTTTGGGTGCCGGAGACTCGTCCGATTCGGCCGATTTCTTCGGCGCATCCGCATCCAACCACCGCGGCTTGCGTTTGTTGGCGGGGTGAGGAGTCAACATGACGTTGATTTGGCGACCGTTAAGTTTCGGCTCCGAATCCGCGTGGCCCATTCCTTCCAATTCAGCAATGGCCCGCTTCATGACGACGAAGCCAATATCCGTATGGGCCATTTCGCGACCGCGAAACTTGAGGCGCATTTTCACTTTGGCACCTTCGTCCAAAAATTCTTCAGCGTGCCGCAGCTTGGTCATCAAGTCGTGGTCGTCGATTCGCGGAGAAAGTTCGATCTCCTTGATCTTACTCGCCGTAGATTTCGAATTGGAGGACTTCTTTTGCTCTTCGTAAATGTATTTGCCGAAGTCCATAATCCGGCAAACCGGGGGATGCGCCGTGCCGGCAACTTCGACTAGGTCGAGGTTGAATTGCCGCGCCAAATTGAGGGCTTTCTCCGTGGGCATCACACCCAACTGTTTGCCTTCAGGAGAGATTACGCGAATCTCCGGAACGCGGATCCGCTGGTTACGGCGGATATTAGCATAAGGATCATTGGAACGGCGAAAATTGCCGCCGGGGCGTCGTTTGCCCCCGCCGAAAGAAAAGGATGTAGCCATCAAAAAAGGTTAAACACAGTGCAGGTGAGCTCGTTTTTCGCCCGCCTGAGAGACGATGACAACAACGAAGTCGTTACGATTTCCGTCAATTTTGACCCAAAGGGGTAAAGTCGGACCCTTCAAACGCTGAAGCTTTCGCCGCAAGAGCAACTCGCTTTGGCGTTGGGATTGGAAAATTTAAACCCGCCCGCAATCAAGGCCGCGGAGTAATCGAGCTCGGTGCCTTTGAGGTAAAGCGCCGTCTTAGGATCAACCAGAACCTGAGCTCCCGCCGAACGCACCAAGATATCCCCTTTCCGGGCATCGGCCACAAAACGGAGCTTATAACTGAGCCCATTGCATCCACCTCCGGTAATCGCAATTCGCAGGAAATCTCCCTTTTGCTCCCGCACAATCAGCGCGTTCACCTTTTTGCCCGCCGCGGCCGTGAGTCGCACCAGATTTTCATTTCCCTCCCGCACGCCCGCGGGTGCATTCTGGACTGGTGTAGGTGATGGAGCGGTTTCGATCGACATGGGCAAGCAGACAGTAACGACACCTTTACGAACAAATCAAGCGAGGTGACCGGACTTGTTTTATGCGGAGGATAATCGTCGAGCCAGATCGACTGCACGAGCGAAACTGGTGGCGCTGGCCAGACCTCGGCCCGCGATGCCAAACCCAGTGCCGTGATCGGGGCTCGTGCGCACATACGGCAGTCCCAGCGTCACATTCACGGCGTTGTCAAAATCGACCGTCTTCAGCGGTCCGAGCCCTTGATCGTGATACATCGCCACCACCGCATCGAATTCCCCTTTCATTGCTCGTCCAAATACGGTGTCGCCCGGCAACGTTCTGGAAAGACCGGGAAATTCCGATCGCAAACGATCTAGCGTAGGATCGATCAAAGTCTGTTCTTCGTGCCCGAGGAGACCATCTTCACCCGCGTGCGGATTCAGCCCGCAGATCGCGATTCGCGGCGGAGCGATGCCATCGCCCATCGCCAATCTCGCCGCCGCGCGCACCGCGCGTTCAAGGGCAGCCGGCGAAAGTGCCGTCGAGACCTGCTGCAGCGGTAAGTGCCAAGTGACCAAGGTCACGCGCAGATGGTCGCTGTGAAACGCCATCACCGGATCACCGCCCCACTCTGCCGCAAAAAATTCCGTCTGGCCGGGATGCGGATATCCTACACTCGCCAATTGGGCCTTGCTCACCGGTCCGGTCACGACCGCCCGATATTCCCCGGCCGCACAGCCACGCGCCGCCCGCGCCATCGCCGCCCATGCAATTTTGGCCCCCGCCTCATCCGGTCGCCCGGGAGTGGCCCGATAGTCGGCCGGTCCGACCCTCTCGGTCTTCACTTCTGAGGGTAGACTCTTCAACCACTCACGAGGTCCCAACACCACCACGTCGTCGCGCCCGGATGGATTGTCCGCCAACCACGTCCGCACAATTTCCGGGCCAACTCCGGCCGGATCACCACACGTGATGACGAGGGGGGTCAAGACACGGTCTCCGTCGCACCGCCCCGAGTCTCCCCTGGTCGCACAAACCCACGTTTGCCCCCGGCGAAGAAATTCAAAAACGCCCGCGCCTGGTCCGACACGGCGCCGTCCAACATCTGCGCGGCCGCCGTGCGAAGGTTTCCCGTCGGCTTCATCAATTGCCGGTAACATTCCTTCACTTCCTTGATCGCCTCGCGGGGCCAGTTGCGTCGCTTGATACCCACCAGATTCAACCCGCTCAAATAGTCGCGCTCCGCCGCCATGCAAAACGGAGGCACATCGCACGTGATGCGCGCCCCTCCCGCGATCATCACCACTTCGCCGATCCGAGAAAACTGATGCACCGCGGCGCCTCCACCGATGAACGCGAAGGAACCCACTTCGACGTGCCCGGCCAACAACGCCGCATTGGCCAGCACCACGTCATCCGCCACCACGCAGTCATGACCTGCATGACTGGTGGCCATAAAGAAACATCGCGCGCCCACCGTCGTCGCACCATCGGCATGAATCGAGCGGTTCAACGTCACGCCTTCGCGCAGGACCGATCCTTCGCCCACTCGCACCCAACTCGGAGTGTGCCGATCAAAGGCCAGATATTGCGGATCCCCCCCAATCACCGCTCCCGGATGCACCACGCACCGATCGCCGAGTTGCACCCATTTGGTCACGACCGCGCCGGGCATGATTTCGACGTCTTGTCCGAGTTGCGCTGCAGGGTCGACGTAAGCGCCCGGGTGAATGAGAGTAGCCATGGTTTGATGTTGTCGGGTTAGCGAGAATCTGAGCCGATCAAATCAAGCTGGCCGTCCCGTAGTAAATCGTAGTTTTTGAGAATCCGAATCACTTGGAGGGTATCGCTTTTGCGGTAGTTGCGATTCACCTCCACCTTGTTGACCAGGTCGAGCAACATGGAGCGAAACGAGATAATGCCGTCGACTCCCCGCTCTTTGAGCAGGGCCACGCTTTGCGAGCGATAGGGTTCTTGGGTGGGCAATCCCGGCAAAACCAGAATTTTTGCCGGCTCATCCGCACTGTCCGGACTGTCATCGTCAGCGGGAAACATCCGGCTCACTTCCTTGAGCACTTGCTCTTCAAGGAACCTTAAAATCTCCGGCGACCCCTTGATTGTCGCAGCCGAGAATACGCCGGTGTGCCAGGGCTTGATGGCGACCACAGCCCGGTGCAAATACGGCAACTCGGTCGCAAACAAAAAGAAGTCGGGTTTTCGGCCTTCGCGTTTCCACGCCGGGTTGTAGACGAGCAGGTCAATTTCCTCCTCCGAGTGTTTCTTGCGCGACTGGACCTGATACTTTCGCACCTGCCGCACGAGGAAACCGTTTTGCTCGAAATACTCGCGCACAATTCCTTCATCAATGGCCGACATCGGAGAGAATCTTGAAGCTCAATCGCCGATCTTAGCGAGTCAATTACCTGCCCCGCGCCCAGGTCAAACCGCGCCGACTTCGCGCCAGACCCCTTCGATCAAATCACGGGCCAAATCGTTGCGAGTTTCGGCCCGCCCGAGTGCTGCCATCACGACGAAACGGAGTTTCCCTGCCCGCACTTTTTTGTCCTGCCCCATCGCCGCCCACAGAGTTTCAATCGACATGGGCTCCCGCAGCCTCACCGGCAAATCGTGCGCTGCGATCACCCGTTCGATCTCATTCACGGAGCTGGAGTCGATCAGACCCAGTTGCCGCGACAACCGGGCCGCCGCCGCCAATCCGATCGCCACCGCTTCGCCGTGCAGGTAGACCCCAAAACCGGCGACTTTCTCAATCGCATGGGCAAACGTATGACCCAGATTCAACAACGCGCGGCCCCCGGTCTTGGCCGTTTCAAATTCATCGGCTTCCACGATGCGTGCCTTCGCTGCACAACAACGGCGCACCACTTCGGCCAGTCGACTACTGCCCGCGACGAGCGGTTCACGGCGCAATTCGTCAAACAATTCCGCATCGCCGAGGAGGCCATATTTGATCACCTCCGCCATGCCCGCGGCGAACTCGCGTGGCGGCAACGTCCGCAATAAATCCGTCGCGACAAACACGGCGCGGGGTTGATGAAACGCCCCGACCAAATTCTTCCCCGCTCCAATATTGATGCCGGTTTTCCCCCCTACGGAACTGTCCACCATCGCCAGCAACGTGCTGGGCACCTGCACAAAATCCACGCCACGGAGATAGCTCGACGCCGCAAATCCGGCTAGGTCCCCGATCACCCCCCCGCCAAACGCGACTACCGTGCCGCCGCGATCCATTTTTTGAGCCGCCAAGAAATCCCAAATCTTAATTAACCCCGAGGCCGACTTCGCGGTTTCCCCGGCCGGGAGGGAAAAGACGGTCGCACTCGTGGTGAACTGGGCCAAAGCCGCAGATTGCGCTGCCGCCACCACCTCATCCGTAACGACCACGGCCTTCCGACCTTCATCGCTCAGGTGCTCCAAATAGCTCGACAATTCTGCGGATAAATCCGTCCCGAAGTGGATCGGATAACTGCGTGAGCCCAGGTTGACGATTAGGGAGTCGGTCATCGCTGTGTTAAACGACCGGAAAACCACTTGGTCAACTCGCTCCTCCCGTCAGCACAAATTCAAATAACCCTAGGGTAAACACCCTAACTCGCGTCATTATTTGCAAATTATTTACGTGTTTTTTGCCCAACGTGCCGAAGAGCGACTCGACGACCCGGTTTAAAACCGAGAGTCTCAACCTGCTGTCGCGGTGCGATTGCCGAGTGTTTGCCCTCATGATTAGAAAAACGACCTTCACGATTTATATTCTCCTCGGCTTGGTGTTCGCGAGTTCGTCCGCTTTCGCCCAAGGCAATAGTTGGAAAAGCCAAGGCAACGGAACCAAAACATGGGGTAACGGAAACTCATGGAAGGATGAAACTGACAATACCGGGGTTCCCGACGAAGTTGACGTTGCGGTCGTGGAAGCCGGAGAACTGGAAATCGAGAACAATCAGGGCATCGGTTACCTGCACATCGCGGGTGGGAATATCAAGGGCAAGGATGGCGCCACCACCGACTCGTTGGAGATTCGAGGTCAATCCGCCCACTCCACATGGTATAACGGGTCAATTCGTCGACTCAATCTCCTCATCGCCAGTGGGGCGTTCCTCGATGTCTACAATTCCACCGTCAATGACTTCGAAGGAAGTTTGATCGAAAATAGCGGCACCCTGACTTGGACCGAGGGAGACCTGACGACCGACGCTGCGGGTGGGATCACCAATATGACCGGGGCGCTTTTCGCCGATCAAACCACCGGCAGTGTGACGATCGGGGCGACCGGCGCCACGTTCCAGAATTACGGCACCTATTCCAAGACGGGGGCAGGAACGACCACAGTGACCCAGGCTTTCAACAATTATTCCGCCAACACGCTCGAGGTGTTTGATGGCATTTTTGTGATCGACGGAGGGGGCACCAATATCGACGGCGCGGTCATGCGGGCCGCCAATTCGGGCCTGATCAGGTTTTCCAGCAACTACACCATCGTCAACGCGGCCAACCTCGACGTTGGCACCATCACGAATGAAAACGCGCTTAATGGCACCCACTTTTTCTTCCTCCCTCAAAGCGAAGAGACCGTGGACTACGGTTACGAACTGGCCTCTGGCACACTAAACTTAGGCAGCATCGATCAGGGCGCCCTAAACGTTGCCCTCTTTCAATCCGGTGGCACCTTGGCTGGCTCCCATGTGCTGGCGTCAGACTACTTTTTGACCGCAGGCAACCTAAACAGCACCGGCACCACCACCGTCGCGGATGGCGGCAGATTAATCTTAGCCAACTCGGTCACCAATGACTTCGACGGGCGCACCATTGAAATCCTCGACGGCGGCACGGTCCAGTGGGCGGCCGGGGACCTCCGCTCCGGCAGCGGCGGGCTAATCGAGAACTTTGGCGAGTTTAACGACACCAATGCCGACTCGGAAGCGACCTCGAACATCAACAGCAACTTCGGTGGACCGTTGCTGGTGTTCAACAACTAC
>CAXBOL010000197.1:0-7764 GCA_963977295.1 uncultured Opitutaceae bacterium | reverse complement strand
AAATCGTAGAACGTGCTCATCACGCCGGTCGCCATATCAATCTGGCGGATACCGTCGTTGTCCTTGTCCGCGATATACATGACCGACTTATCAGCATTCCACGCGAGGCCAAACTGGCGCTCGAAACTCACCTCCAATTTATCGCCCGTGGCCGTGTTGTTCTTCCCGCCGCCGCCATCGAAGCCAGCAAAGAGCGTCACCGTGCCGTCGGGCGCGATCTTGTAAATGGCTTCGTCCTCCGGAGCCGAAACGTAAAGATTGCCCGCATCGTCGACCAGGACGCCGTCCAGTCGCACGCCGGACTTGTCAGAGATGTTTTGGGCAATCACTTGGGTGAAGGTGCCTTGATCAATGACCTTGAGCGTGGACGCTGCATCGCTGTCGATGGCTCCCGGTAACCCGACGCCTTCGACGCTGACCGCCTCGACGCTGCCATCGAAGACGAGGTCTTGTTCGTTGTAACCCACGTAATGATCCCCCAGCACCAGCTCGGCCGCACCTTGGAGAATCATGTGGACGGTGTCTTCCCCGGCGCCACCGACGACTTGAATTTGGCCGGACTCGAAGATCACGATATCGTCGCCGTCACCGCCGTTGATGAGATTCATCCCGCCCGAAACAACGATGCGTTCATTGCCCGAACCACCCACAAAACGGTCGTTGCCGGAGCCCGTGCGATACTGGGCATTGGCCAGGCCACCTTCGATGTAATCGTCGCCGGCACCGGCATCGATCACGCTGTCATCGGCCCCACCATAGATGTAGAACTCATCGTCCCCATCGCCGCCAGAGAGGGTCAGGGTCTGCGTGACGTCATCCAACACCGTGATGCGATCGTCGCCGCGACCGCCCACAAACACGATTTCCGTGACGTCGGTAAAGTGGTTAAAGTCATTGCCCCGGCGAACCAAGATATCAGTGCCGCCCGCGCCTTCGATTTCGTAAACGCGATCGGAGTTACTGGTCGCGAGGGTGAGCACGCCGTTTTCGACCTCACCGAGCACCGGCGGCGGATCAAAGCTGAACCGGAATGTCTCACGCAGGGTGATGCCAAAGAATGTGGCTCCTGCGGTGAAGCTGAGGCTGGAATTGGTCAAGCGCATCGAGGCCTCAAAGCCCAAGAGGCGGATGCTACCAAGAATGCCGAAATCAAGATCCAGACTGCCCGAGACGCCACCGGCGAATCCGCGATTACTGATTTCGATAAACGCGGCCGCCTGCACCCGGATTGGCCCCACCTTCAGGTTGAAATCGAAGCCGGCCTCGAACGAGAAATTCAGGTCCGAATCGATGTAACCTCGGAACGTCAAATTCAGGGGCCCGAGTTTGAGGCGGGCTTCGGAAACCTCGAAGGACAAGCGCCCGTCTTGGATCAGAATTTCCCCCTCGAAGGTGGTCCGGAGCACCAAGAGATTCATATCGCCGGACAACCCGAGTCGGAATGTCTTGGCCTGCACCCCCAGCAATTCGGTGTTGCCGGTGTTCAATTGCACCAAGGCACCGGCTCTCACTCCGATCGCCGCGAAGCCGAAACTCAAATTCGCTTCCAACTCCAGCGCAAAGGCGGCCCCACCGGGCGCTGAGGCGGTATTGAGCTGCGCTGCACCCGCCACATTGATCGATCCAAAGACCCCTAAGTCCAAGGCAAGGTCGACTTGCCCGATGAAGCCATTGGAGTTCAGCAACAAGTTTACCGAGCCTTTCGCGGTCACGGCATTGAACAATCGCAGCTCCGCTTCACCGTCGAGGAACAGGGTGTTCGCCCCTACCGCGACCTTCTGAGTGCCGATCACATTGCCCACCGAATCGAAGAGCAGCGCATTGACTTCGCGGGATGAGTTGAAGGTGTTGATCTGGAAAACAAACCGGCCCGACAACGAGAGGAGGTTGGTTTCGAGGAGTTTGTTGGGGCCCGTGGCGTTCAGCTCGAGCGCACCGTAGAGTCCCACTTCATCGCCTTCCTTGCCGATCACCAGCGAGCCGGTGGCAGCTACGGACGACAGCCCTTCGATCGTCATCAAGCCAAAGGCATCCATCTCGATCGTGAAGGATTCTGCAGCCCGCGAGTAAGCGAGGGTCACTTGGAAATCACCGATGATGTTGACCGTATCCAACATCGAAAGACTGCCGCTGCCATAGATCGAAGCGTAGGCATCGACGGGCTCAGTTTTTCCGGGCGGCACTGCGCTCACCACAAACTCAGTGAACCCGGTCGTCGCTACAAAGTTGGTGGGCACCACGTAAACGTAGTCGCTGCCGGTCGTGTTGATTTCGAGAGTCAGCGCGGCATCGAGTTTCAGCAGGTTCGCCAGTTCCAGGTTGGCACTAAGAGTCGCCTTCATCGCGATGCCCGCCGGGGTAATTGCCAATACCCCGGTCGCCTCGCTATTGAAGCCCAAGGTATCGCCGCCCACCGTTGCGTTCGCATCAAAGAAGACGCTCATGCCGTCGAATCCGGCTTCGAAGAAGAAGCTGCCATCCACGCTGACCATACCCAGCACATCCAGGACAACCTGACCACCGAACGAGACCTGCGGCTCCGCGAGTTTACTGAAGTCGAGGGAGATGCCGTCGGCGACGTCGATCACGAGTCCATTGCGACCTTCACCCGATTTGGAGAAATCCAAAGTGATGAAAGGGTTCACGCTAAAGTTCGCGTCAAAACTCAGATTTTGCCCCGCCAGGGTGACGCCCTCCACGCCCACCAAGGCGACCGACTCCAGCGAGGCCGTGACCCCACCATAGACATTGAAGAGTCCCCCGGCATTCAAGGCCACCGCGGCAGCCGGATTGACTCCGGTCCACTCCACCAATCCGGTTTGCCGGGCCAACACGATGCCAGCGTCAAAATTCTCAAAGGCCAAGCCCACCACCGGGTGATCGATGTGCGCACCGCCATCGGCGGCCGTGATCTTGCCGTCGTTGTTGGCGTCCTTCCAATACTGGGGTTCAAAGCCGTAGAGCGCAGTTCGAATGGCGTTCTGCGTGCCATAATAATTGGGCTCGGAGAAGAAGCCGTAGCCATCGGCGATCACCAAGTGCAGGGCCACCGCCTGACCGGTGCCTTGGGCGCCGGAGACCGAATCCGTGAGCGTGATATCTTCGATCGTCTTGCCCACCGAGAACCCGGCCGAAACCTGCAACGCGCCCACCAGGTTAAATTGCCCGTAGCCGCTGAACTCGATCACTTCGCGATCGAAATCGAGGAAGTAAGGGTTCGAACTGCTGCTGTTGACGATCAGCCCCCGATCGAGCACTTCCACGCCCATCGCATTCGTGCCGTTGAGGTTTTCTCCTTCATCGAGAATGAAGTTATTGTTGGTGTCCTCCCCGAGGAAGGAGGCGGCAAAATTGATTGCCGGCAACGATCCCGCCACCAAGGCCGCACTGTAAGCCGCCGCTCCCACGCCCGAGGCCAGCAATGCCGCCGGGGCGAGCATAAAGTTGATCGAGACTTCGACGTCCTGCACGTCGGCGGTGACCAAGTCACCTGTGCCCACAAACCCGGCAAAATCGATGCCCGCCTTGGCCGAGACGAATCGGGGGGCAAACTGGGCCGCGCCCGGGATCTGCGCCAGACTCGGCGTCGAGATCGCCACCGCGAGGTCGGCGTTATCGATGGCAATACCTACCGCACCTTCATCGAGACTGTCTTGCGCGTTGATCATGCCGTCTCCGTTGGTGTCGTTGGAACGGGTGCCCCCGACGCCGGCAAAGCCGTAAACATCCGTCGCCGAGATGGTGAGCATGTCGACGTCGAGTGTGATGGTGGAACCATCCGCGCCCACGGTCTTGGCCAGGGGCTTGATGATTTCGCCCAAGTCTCCCGTATTCACGACCACCGATTGGTTGGTGGTTTGGGAAATCGAGAAACTCCCTTGCAGGGTCAGGAAGTCCGCCAGACGCAATTCCGCGTAACCGATCTCGGCATTGAGGATGCTGCGATCGTAGTCGACGTAGATGACCTGACCGCCGCCGGTGCGAATGCCGTAGGCTTGGGTATCGATTTCACCATCGCGGTCGAGATCCTCACCGTCGTCCAACACACCATTGCCGTTGGTGTCTTCGGTGTAGTCCGCGAAGCTGGATTTGAAGTCGACCACGGCCGGACCGAGGAGCCCTCCCCACTTGTCGCCCCAGTTGATCTCGATCAGGATATCGCGGGCTTGCAGCGAGACATCGGCATCGAGCGCGCCATTGCCGTTGAGGTCCTCACTGATCGGGGTAAAGGCCAACTCATCGCCATCCCGCACCCCGTTACCATTGAGATCCTGCGGGATGAACATATCGATCACCCCGTTGTTGTTAATGTCTTCTCCAGTGCCTACGAGTCCGGCGAATCCTGCCGTCAATTTACCGGCTTGGAACTGCTTAAGGACGACGTCGAGCAACGGCGTCTCCGTATCCATGAGCACGAGCCCGAAGTCCACGTTTGCGAGCGCCAGACCGACGGCCTCCGGGTTGATGAAGAAATCGTTGTAGGGGTTGCCGTCGCCATTGCTGTCCACGTCCCAATCGAAGTCCTGCTGGTAAGGTCCTCCCACTCCCGCGAAGGCCTGCAGATTCGATCCGCCAATCGTCATGGTCGAAACGACCACGTCTTCAAAGTGAGTCAGGCCACTCTGACCCAGACCCAATTTTTCCAACAGGACGTTGATGCCGAGGCTATCCAACAACTTGTCACCCAGCGCCGCCAAGTCGCCGAGTCCGGTGGCCACATCGACTTCCAGGATTTCTCCTTGGTTGAACGCGAACCCACCCTGCAAGGAAAGGAAGCCGCCTAGTCGCAGGATCGCCTGCCCCACGTCCACCCCGAAGCGTTTACCGGCAAAATCGAGCGCTATCGCGCCACCTACACCGGTCGGCACCAGCAGGGACCCGCCATCCAACGAACCGAAATCGATGCTCTTGGCCGAGGACTGCGAATTGACAATCACTTCGACGTCCTGCGCCTGCATCTCCACCGCGTTGAAGCCCACCAGGCCCACGATGTCAGCACTCGTTTTCAGCGCGAAATAGGTATCGCTGGACTCCACTTCAGAGAACAAGCCCACCGCCACCGAGGCGTTATCGATCACGAAGCCGGTCGCTTCGTCGTTGATCGTATCGGCAGCCCAAACCTGACCATCCGCGTCCGTGAAGGTTTCGCGATAGATGCGACCGTCGTCGTTGGAATCGCGGAAGTAACCGCCCGTGCCGGCAAAGAGGTTCACGTTGGCCGCGCCGATGGTGAGCGTCGACATCTCGACATTTTCGATTCGGTTGAAATCGACTCCGGACAACAGATCCGAAAGTGCCGAGATGATCTCGGAGGGACTGCCCAGGGCCAAGATCTCGACCACGGCATCCTTCACCAATCCTACGACATCCTTAAACGACGCCGCACCGGAGAAGATCTTGGATACCGGCAGATTGTCCTGCATCGAATTCCACACTGCTTGAGCGATCAAGATCGGATATTCGAGCGCCTTCAAGGCGCCGCCCTCGACATCGAGGTCGACGAAAATATTTTCGCCCTTCTCCAAGCTGAAGGAGCCAATCATCTGCACGAAGCCGTTCAGATCGAGTTCACCGTAGCCGATGTTGATCCCGAACTGGGCCTCTCCCGCAGCATCCAGGGTGTAGGCCACCGCGTCGCTCGTCCCTTGACCCGAAACACTCGCGCCAAAAGTCACATCCAACGCGGCCGCCGCGTAATCCACCACTCGGCCATCCGCCGCCGCCGTGTTGAGCACAAACTCGACGTCCTCCACCTTCATGGTGAGGCCATCGACGCCCACAAATTCCGCGTTCTCGCCCGAGGCCTGCGCGGTGATCCAGAAATTGGACGGGTCACTCGCATCAATGGCCAGCGCGAGACCGAAGCCGGCATTTTCCAAGAGCACGCCGACTTCGTTGTCGGTGCCTGCATTCACACCCAACAACACCCGATCAACCGAACCGCCCAGCGTGAGAATGTCGACCACACCAGTGGAGCCGTCATCAAACACGACCGTCTGGAAATTCTTATCGAACGAGTAGTAATCAGATGTCCGATACAGGCCGAAGATGTTCAGATCCATCTGCCCCTCGATGCGGCTCAGGTTGACTTCATTGAAGTCGAAGGCCGTCTCCCCCACCGAGAAATCCATGGCGGCAAAGTCGATACCATTGGCGCCCGCGCTGCTTTGATTCATCCGGATGGCCAACTCCGTGCCCTCAATCACCAGGCCATCAATGCCGATGAACGACGCGGATCCCGCGGTGGCGATGAGCGATGTCCACGTCCGATCATGGTCGGCCCGATCCGTGAAGATCGCGAGGCCCAGATTGGCTTCGGTCAGTTCAAAGCCCAGACGATAGCTGCCGATCGCCAGCCCCGCAAAGGCGTTGATGTCCTGCGCACTGATCGTGAGCACGTCGACCGAGACCGTTTCGGCGGACTCTTGCAGGGTGATCTCCTGCGTCGATTTGTCGAATGCCAGCTGCCCTTCGACGGTTACAAAACCAAAGAGATTCAGATCCACCGTGGCGCTGATCCGGTAGAGTTCGCCCGAGAGGGCTTCGTCCAACAAAATTGCATCCGACAACCGCAGATTCGCCACGCTGTAATCCACCGCCACGGTGGCGTCATACGTCAGGCCACCGTCGGCGAAACCAAACGCCCCGGTGTTGATCAACAAGGTCAGATCAGTCGCTTCGGCGGTGATGCCGTCGAGTCCCACCAGACCCGCTTTGGCCACGGTCGCTTTGCCGGATACCCAGGTGCGGCTTCCGTCCGTGATGATGCTCAGGCCGAAGTCCAAATCATCCAATTCGAAGCCGACGTCACCCACGCCGGCGCGAGCACTGAGATTTTCGCGCGCAAACGTCATCATCGTCGTGCTCGCCGTCGAACCGTCGGACAGCGAGAGAGTCTTGAGCGCGAGGCGCAACGAGTATAAGTCGCTGCTCTGGTAAAACCCGAAGAGGTTGAGCGTGAGTTGCCCGGCGAGCTCGATGTAGGCGCCCGACGCGCCGTCCATATCCATGGTGATGCTTTCAGCGGCATCCGTCGGATTGACCAAAGTGAGCCCCTGCCCCGCCGCCTGCATCGCCGCGTAGTCGACTACGGTTTCCAAACCGCCCCCATCGATTGCACCGGTGTTGATCTCGATCGAGATATCCTGACCGCTGATCTCGAAGTTATCGATGCCCACAAACCCAACTTGGCCGATATCTGCCTGCAACGAACTCCACGACCGCGCATCGCCGCCGACTTCCGAGAGGCTGAGCAACGCAAAGCCGGCATCATCCAGCACGAATCCAGCGCGATTTTCCGTGCCCCCGTTCAGCCCGGCGAAAGCGTTCAACCCATAACCCGTCACCGCCAACATCTCCACTTCAGCGGTCGAGCCATCGGAAAGGGTCACGGTCTGCACGGTCTTCTCCACGTTCACGGTGCCGCTCACGCTGAAGAAATCCTGCACGCTCAGGTCAACCGAACCTGCCACCTGCAGCGCCGCTCCGGTCATCGCGAACGTTTGATCCCCGTAAGTGATCGAGTCCGGGCTGTTCGCATAATCGATCGCCACGCCACCCACTTCTTCATTGAAGACGACCTCAAAATTATCGGCGTCCAACGTCACGCCACTGATGCCTACGAGTTCGGCCGACTTGGCACTCGCCTGCAGCGTGGTCCATTGACGACTCGCCCCGGCGTAGACCGCACTGACGATTGCCACCCCGACGTTGACGTCTTCCAGAATCAGACCGGTTTCGTTACTTTCGCCGCGATTCGCCCCC
>CAXBOL010000196.1:0-7778 GCA_963977295.1 uncultured Opitutaceae bacterium | reverse complement strand
TTGCCAGTCGCGATTGATGATGCGCAGCGCGGAGTAATTTATGGTCGCGGTGGCTGCGGTATCGGCCTGTTGCTCGCGAGTGGAGTTGCTGGTATTGTTATCTGACATCAATCCGACCGAGAACGAGGGAGCCCCCGAAGCCGTGAGGCCAAACGCGGCAAAGGTAAGTAGAAGCAGAAGGCGAGGCATGGAGTGAACGGGGCAGGGAAAAGCGTCACTCAAGCAACGGTCGCAACACGGTCCAAACGTTTTCGGCCACAAGTTTATGGCCGGCAGGGGTGGGGTGAATGCCGTCGGGCAGGTTCATCGCAGGAATACCCCCGACGCCTTCGAGTAAATGGGGAATCAGGGTGGCATCGCTGGTCTCGGCCAAGGCGGGGTAGAGGTCGGCAAAATCGTCGGCGTAGGCCCCCATGCTGGGAGGCATTTGCATGCCGGCGAGCAGGACAATCACGTCGGAATTTTTGGCCCGCACGCGGGCGATGATTTTTTGCAGGTTGTCCCGGAGCAGATCGAGGGGGAGCCCGCGCAGGCCGTCGTTGCCACCGAGCTCGAGCACGAACACCGCCACCGGTTGACGGAGCACCCAGTCGATCCGACGGATGCCGCCGGAGGAGGTTTCCCCGCTGAGTCCGGCATTGATTACCCGGTAGTTGAGGCCCGCGTCGTCAAGCTTGGTTTGAATCACGCCAGGGAAGGCCTGCGTGGTGGGATCTTCGAGGCCATAGCCGGCGGTGAGGCTGTCGCCATAGAAGAGGATATTCGGCGCCGCGTCGGCCCCGCGGAGCGCGAAAATCGAGGAGGAGGCGAGTAAGAGAGAGAATAAAAGACGAAAGTGCTTCATCATTTGCACAATAGGGGACGCCGTATTTGGTTCCCGGTTCCTTTTATGAGTGTCCAAACGATCTTGAAAGTCGAGCACCTGACGAAGTCTTATCCGACGGCGACGGGTGCTTTGACGGTTTTGAAAACGGTGAGCTTCGATTTGGAGGCCGGAGCGTCCTTGGCGATTTTAGGTCCTTCCGGCAGTGGCAAGACGACTTTGCTCGGATTGTGTGCGGGATTGGATCGTCCCTCGAGTGGTAGTGTGGTGGTGGCAGGCGAGTCGATCGGACAGATGAGCGAGGATGAACGGGCGCGGGTGCGGAACGAGCATGTGGGCTTCGTGTTTCAAAACTTCCAGCTGGTGCCGACCTTGACTGCGATTGAGAATGTGTTGGTGCCGTTGGAACTGCGTGGAGCAGGTGGGCCGGATGCCGAAAAGACGGCCGCGGCGTTGTTGGCGCGAGTCGGGCTGGGCGAGCGCACGGATCATTACCCGGTGCAATTATCGGGGGGAGAGCAGCAACGGGTGGCATTGGCGCGGGCATTTATCAACGAGCCCAAAATTCTTTTTTGTGATGAGCCGACGGGAAATCTCGACGGCGATACGGCCCATACAGTGGTGGACCTGATTTTTGAATTAAATCGCGAGAAAGGCACCACGCTGGTGATGGTGACGCACGATCTCGAACTGGCAGAAAAGTGTGGCCGCGTGCTCAGACTCCGCGGCGGTGAAGTAGTGACGCCTTAGACTAGACCTTTTTCCTAACCACGAAACACACGAAATACACGAAAGGGATTTGAATGAAGAACGTCGTTTTTGCGGATGAGTCCTATAAGATCATGGGGGCTTGCTTTGAAGTTTATCGGGATAAAGGGTGCGGGTTTTTAGAGGCAGTTTTTCAGGAATGTTTGGAACTGGAGTTCGAAGATCAAAACATCTCATTTCTCGCCCAACCCAAGTTGGCGTTGAGTTACAAAGGTCGTTCATTGAAGCAGACTTATTCGCCTGATTTTGTCTGCTTCGATAAAATTATTTTGGAGATTAAGGCGGTGAAAGAAATCACTGACGAGCACCGCGCCCAAGTGCACAACTACCTTGCGGCGACAGGTCTGCAATTGGGGCTGTTGATTAACTTCGGTCATTATCCGAAATTTCAATCGGAGCGGATCGTCTTATGAAATCTTTCGTGTATTTCGTGTGTTTCGTGGTCTTCCCCCCTTTCGCCTGATGAATTTTATTTTTAAAATGGCCTGGCGGGATTCGCGGGCTTCGCGGCGGCGGTTGGTGCTGGCTTCGTTTTCCATTGTGTTGGGCGTGGCGGCGCTGGTGGCGATCGGGTCGTTTAATGCGAATCTGCAGCGGGCGATTGATGACCAAGCCAAGACGCTGCTCGGAGCCGATCTGCGAGTGCAGACGCGCAGCGCCATTGAGGGAAATCTGGCTGCGGCGTTGGACCAGCTCGGTGGGCGACAGGCGAGTGAGGTGGCGTTGTCCACCATGATTGTTTTTCCCACGGCGGAGAACCGCACGCGCCTCGCGACCTTACGGGCGCTCGCGGGAGGGTATCCGTTTTTTGGCGACTTTGAAACCACGCCGCTGGACGCTCCGGCGGTGATGGCGGCCGGGGGGCGGGTGGCGATTCTAGAGCAGACACTGATGGCGCAGTTCGGGGTCAAAGTGGGCGATCCGATCAAGCTGGGGACCCATGAATTTACGGTGGTGGGTGCTTTGCATCAAATCCCGGGCGATTCCGCCGCCGTGGCGATGCTGTCTCCGCGGGTGTTCATTCCGGAAAGTGAACTCGAAGCGACGGGTTTGCTCGGTCCCGGCAGCATTGTGCGGCATCGGCGCTACCTCGTGTTTGATGATGGGTCAGATCCGCTGGCGGTCGAAAAGTCGCTGCGGCAACAGTTCCCTGACGAGCGGTTGGACATTGATACGGTCGAAGAGCGAAAGCGGGAACTGGGGCGTAGCCTAGATAACGTGTATTCGTTTCTGAGTTTGGTCGGACTGGTGGCCCTGTTTCTCGGGGCGATCGGCGTGGCGAGTGCGATCCACGTGCACATTCGCCAGAAGATCGCCACGGTCGCGGTGTTACGTTGTTTAGGGGCGAGTTCGTGGACGAGTTTTGCAGTCTATTTGGTGCAAGGATTGGGCTTGGGCGTAATCGGTTCGGGGGTGGGGGCGTTGGTGGGAATCGCCGTGCAGCTGGTGTTGCCGGCGTTGGTCGGGGAACTGCTGCCCTTCGATGTCGAATTCTTTGTAGCGTGGTGGCCAGTGGTCGAGGGCGCGGGGGCGGGCTTGCTGATTTGTGGGTTGTTTACGCTGTTGCCCCTGCTGGCGGTGCGGCAGATTTCGCCGTTGGCCGCAATCCGTTCGCAGGTGTCGAATCTGGCGACTAAGGCGGATCCCCTGCGGCGCATTCTGATCGGGGTAATCATCGTGGCGGTCTCCGGATTTTCTTATCTGCAAGCGCCGAATCGTCGGGTGTTTCTGATCTTTATCGGAATGCTGGCGGTCAGTTTTCTGGTGCTGGGAGGCGTGAGTAAATTGGTGGCGTGGGCGGCACGACGCTTCACGCCGAAGCGGGCTCCGTATGTGTTTCGACAAGGCATCGCGAATTTGCATCGGCCAAACAATCGCACCGTGTTGCTGTTGTTGTCGCTGGGACTTGGCACGTTCCTGATCGTCACCCTCGGCCTAACTCGCACGACCTTGCTCGCCCAGATTGAGGAGATGGGCGGCGATGACCGGCCGAACCTGTTGTTCTTCGATATTCAGGACGATCAGATTGAGCCGCTGCGCACCATCTTGGCGCAGGAGAACGCGCCGTTGGTGGCGGAGGCGCCGATCGTGACGATGAAAATATCGTCGTTGAAAGGGCGACCGGTGGGCGAAGTCGCGCGGGATAAAAACGAAAAAATCCCCGAGTGGACGCTGCGGCGGGAGTATCGTTCGACGTATCGGGATCACGTGATGGATCGCACGGAAAAGATTGTGGAGGGCGCCTGGGTGGCCCGGGTTGAGCCCGACGTTGAGGTCGTGCCGGTTTCGGTCGAAAAAGGATTGGCCGAGCAGATGAACCTCTCCCTGGGCGATGAGATTGAATGGGATGTGCAGGGACTGATCATGAAGACGCGGGTGGCGAGCTTGCGGGAAGTGGAATGGCGGCGATTGGAACCGAACTTTTTTGTCGTATGGCCGGCGGGCGTATTGGAGCCGGCGCCGAAATTCTATGTGTCCGCGACTCGGGTGGCGACGCCGGACGATTCGGCGCGGGTGCAACAGGCGGTGGTGGCGGCGCTGCCCAATGTATCCGCGATCGACCTACAGTTGGTGATGGATACGCTCGATGGTATTTTCGAAAAGATTCAATTCGTGATTCAATTCATGGCCCTCTTCACCGTGGCGACGGGCATCATTGTGTTGGCTGGAGCGGTGATGAGCGGGCGGCATCAGCGACTGCGCGAAGTCGTGTTGCTGCGCACGCTCGGCGCGACCGGGCGGCAATTGTGGCAGATTCAATTCGTGGAATATGCGGTTTTGGGCCTGCTGGCCGCGCTGGTGGGCTGTGGCCTGGCGATGTTGGCGAACGGGCTGCTGGCGCACTTTGCATTTGAGACCACCGGAGTCTATCCGTTGGACACGCTGGGATTGGCCGTCGTGGGCGTGGTGGGGGTGACTCTGTTGACGGGGCTAATGTCCAATCGGGGGGTGACCAATCACCCACCGCTCGAGGTCTTGCGAGCGGAAGGGTGACCTGAACGCTCGGCTTCGGGGAGGCTGGACGAAGGGGCGACGGGGCCGAGCTTCCAACTTCGCTGAAGCTTCGAAGGAGACGGGAAGCGCGGCGTTCCTAGGGGGGTTGACGGCAAGATGAACTAAGATTAGTTCACTTCTTATGATTACGGTGAATACCCATGAGGCAAAGACGAAGTTGTCCGCTCTTTTGGTCGAAGTGGAGACGCGGGGAGAGACGGTGCGAATTTGTCGGAATGGTCGACCGATCGCGGAGTTGCGAGCCGCCTCGGCACTGATGCCTGCGGACCCTTTGCAGACCCACGCCGAACTAGGGGGGCAGATTTTGTATGATCCCCTCGAACCAGCGGACGAGCAGGATTGGCCGGAGGAGGCGCGTTGATTTTGCTCGATACTTGTGCGCTGCTTTGGCTCGCGATTGATCCGGGGCAACTCTCTGGGTCGGCGCAGGAGGCGGTGCGGAAACATTCGGATCGGCTGTTTGTTTCCGCAATCAGTGCGTTTGAGATTGGGCAAAAGCATGCTCGCGGGAAACTGAAACTCAAATTGCCGCCCAAGCGTTGGTTTGGTCGGGCGCTGGAGCTTCATGGGCTCCATGAACTTTCGTTGGATTCGACCATCTTACTCGCCGCGACGGCCCTGCCCGATCGGCATCGTGATCCGTTTGACCGGATATTGATTGCGACCGCTCAGGCTCGCAAAATGACGCTGCTCACGCCTGATCCGTTGATGCGGAGTTACGCGGGCACGAAGGTGCTTTGGTGACCGGGTGACGGGGCTGGGGCGACGGGACCCAGCTTCCTACTTCGCTGAAGCTTCGAAGGACACGAGGAGCTCGGCGTTCCCAGCCGGGGAGTCGGGGTGTAACCCCCTCCAACATCGATTGGGGGCGCGACTATTTTTTGGCGGCGAGGAAGTGGACGAGGGCGGCGAGTTCGTCGAGGGAGAGGGCGTTGGCGAGGCCTTCGGGCATCATCGACATGGGCAGGTGTTGCTCGTCTTTGATGTCCTTGGTCGCGACGGTGGTCACCCCGCCGGCGGTATCGCGCAGGACCATTTTGTCGGCGGTGCTCTCGGAAACGAAACCCGTTTTCACGCTGCCGTCTTTCAGGGTGAGAACGACGGATTGGAAACCTTGGGAGATGGTGTCGTTGGGCCGCAGGATGGCAGTGACGATTTGATCCGTGTTCATGATCGAGCCGATTTGCCCCATAAAAGGCCCGAGCACGGGTCCGCCGGTTTCGAGGGCGTGGCAGGCGACGCAGCCTTGGCGTGTGAACAGCTCTTCGCCGAGCTCGTGGTTGGGCTTGAGTTTATCCATAGCGAGCACGATGTCCTCGATGGGCGTGCTGGCTACGGCCCCTTTTTGGGACGCGATTTTGGCCAAATCGACAGTCGGGAGGGCCTCCAGTTTTTCTTCGACGATGCGGGTCCCGAGCTTGTCGAGACCGAGGCGATGGGAGTCGTTGAGACGGGCGAGGAAATCGAGTTTTTCGAGGGAAGTGTCGATAAGTTCGGCTTCGAGAGCTGCGGCGATCCGCGGGGATGCATCCCAAGTGATGGGTTTGTAGTAAGGGCCGCGAGTATCGGGGCGAGTGGTCCACCACCAAGTGCCGTCATACGGCGCTTCTTTTTGATAGAGGCGGGCGAGAGTGGTGAGAAGTTTCGCGCGTCGGGTGGGATTGGTGGTGGTCTGCAGTTTGGTGAGCAAGCCATCGACGGCGGCCTCGTCGTGCAGGTAGGACAGTGCCCAGAGCGCGAGGTCTTCGGCGGGGGTGCCGATGGCGTCGAGACTGTCCTGCACGGCGCCGAGGCGAATGAGGGCGTGGGCGGCGAGATGAGGAACGAGAATGGCAGAATTCGGGGTCGCGTGCCGAGGGCCGGCGGACTCGTCGACCGGTTCATTTTTGGGGCTCGTGGTGGCGTAAATTTCAGCAGACTTCGCCTTTTCTTTGCTCCCGACGGGATCAGCCTTGGCCTGAAAGGAAACGGCCCCGGCGGGGACCCTGAAAATCACCGGATCGGGTCCGGTGACGAGCTGAGGTTGACCGAAGTTGGCCGCCGCTTGGTTTTTCTTTTGGGCGGGTTTTAGTTCGGTGGGAGCGATGTCACCAGATTCTGGGCGAAGGCTTTCGAGGGGAATTTCCGAGCCGTCCTGCAGAATGAATTTGGCGCTGTGCACCATGACGATGGGGTTACCCTCGATGGCATCGGTGAGCACGGTGTGGAGGCGAAGCTCTTCGCCGGGGGTGACGGGGAGTTCGATGGAAGCCCGGCGACCAGCTTTGATGGTGAATTTCTCGGTGATACGGATGCGTTCGGGGGCGGGGGGCGTGAACGGAACCGACAGGAGCGTCTTGGCGGCATCGAGGTTGCCCATGCGGCCGAGGGCCACGGCGGCGGCGGCGGCTTGGCGAGGCGTGCCTTGGCGGACGGCGGTGGTGAAGGGCGCGAGGGGGAGTTGGGTCTGAGCGAGAGGAGGTAACCGGTCGGTGGCGGCGCGGAGGGCGAACTCGGTGAGCTCGGGGTCGTTGGCGAAGGCGAGGAGTTGGGCGGGATCAGTTTCGATCTGGGCCAGAGTGAACAACGCCGCGACTCGGGATTCGAGCGTGAGGTGTTGCGACATCACGAGCGCCTCAAGGGGGGACTTAAGGTCGGAGGCGTTGGGGCGACTGAGGAGTTCGCGTTGGGCGTAGAAACGGGTGGTCGCGCTGGCCGACTTGAGGAGTTCGAGGAGCGCGGCCGAACTGGAGCCGGCGTAGGACAGCATGGGCGTGGGTTTCCAGCCCTTGGGAGTCACGCGGACGACGTAGCCCTTTTGGTCGTTGCCGCGGAATCCGGCGCCGTCCCACGCGCTGACAAACATCTGTCCGGAGGGATCGACGTCGAGGTCGGTGACTTGGGAAACTTGGATGAACTCTTCGACCTTTTGGGTGAAGCTGGCGCCATCGGGGGAGAGGCGATGGAGGTAGACCGCTTGACGGCCCCAATCGCCCATGAGCGGCTGGTTGTTGTAGTGGGCGGGCCAGGAGGGTTCGGCCAGGAAGAGGGAGCCAACGCCGGAGCCACCACCGACATCTTCGAGGGCGGGGATGATCTCGTTGGGGAAATTGAGGAAGAGGCGCGGGTAGCCGTATTCGCCGGATTGAAGGTGGTCGAGGAAACGAACATTCCAGCTGCCACCGTCGTTGGT
>CAXBOL010000195.1:0-7787 GCA_963977295.1 uncultured Opitutaceae bacterium | reverse complement strand
CGCGACTGAAGGCTTCGTGGGATTGGTAGCCGGCGGCGAAGGCCGCATCGATGATGCCAAAACGAGAATGATGATGGAGTTGCCACGCCGCACGTTCGAGCCGCAAGCGACGGATGAGCCCCGCGACCGATTCCCCGATCATGCCGGAAAAGAGGCGGTGAAAATGGAAAGGAGACAGACAAGCCACTTGGGCGAGCCGATCCAGCGCCAGTGGTTCGTCGAGGTGAGACTGAATGTGCTGCAGCACGCGAAGCAGACGGAGTTTGTAGTCGTGAAGAGTGCTGGGATTCATGGGCGGTGGGACGAGCATGGTTTTACCATAGCCTGGCGCGGTTGGCTTGATGGTTCTTGCGCAAACTCCTGATTAAATCAGATGGCGCTCGGCGGACGGGATGTTTGACTGGGGGTTTTCATGCCGAACGGATTTTACAACGACTTTGATGCCGAGACGTGGGGTGGGCCGCGGCACACGGATTATCGCACGGCCTTCCAAATCGATCGCGATCGGATTATTCACGGGCACGCATTTCGTAAACTGCAGTCAAAAACGCAGGTGTTTTTGTCGGGGGAGTATGATTTTTATCGCACGCGTCTCACGCATTCGATGGAGGTGGCGCAGATCGGTCGTTCGATCAGCCATTGGTTGTTGTCGCAATCAAAGTTACTGAGTGCGGATTTCTTCATTGATCGCGACTTGGTGGAGGCGATTTGCCTGTCGCATGACCTGGGGCATCCGCCTTTTGGGCATTCGGGGGAACGAACGTTACAGGAACTGATGCAGAAATTCGGCGGTTTTGAAGGGAACGCACAAACACTGCATTTGTTGACCGAAACTTTTCACCAGAATGAAGGCCGCGTGCGCGGCATGCAGCCCACCAGGGCGTTGATGGATGGAGTGCTCAAATACAAGATGCTTTACCGCGAATGGGCGCCGTATCCAGTAAACCACTTTCTTTACGACGAGCAGGCGCGTTATCGCGATTTTGTCTTCGCAGGGGAGACGCTCCCGGAAAAATTACGACACGAGCAGGCGTTGAATCATTTCAAATCGGTCGAGTGCCAAATCATGGACTGGGCCGACGATGCGGCTTATTCACTCAATGACATCATCGATGGGGTGACGGCGGGATTCTTGACCAGTGATCGGATCGAGAACTGGGCAGCTGAAGCGGGAATAGGCGCGGCGGAACAGAAATGGTTGGACGAATTGGTGCGAATGATTCGAGCGGATCGGTTGGAAAGTGCGTTTGCCCAGAAGATCGGTCATTTTATTACCGCGTGCCGCCTGCGCGAGCGAACGAACTTCATGTCGGCCCGATCCAATCGTTATCGATTTGATCTAGTGGTGGCAGAATCGGCCCAAGCCGAGGCGCTATTTTATAAGCGGATGGCCAACGACATCATTTTTGAGAGCCCGCACCTGCAACAAATGGAGCTCAAGGCGCGACGCGTCCTGTTTTCCCTGTGGACGGCAGTCTGGGAGAACTACGTCGATCGCGGGCCGCGAGTGATTCGGATCCTCCCCGAAAAAATTGGTCGATTGATCGAGAACGAGGAAACGGAAGCCGGCAAGGCGCGTCAGATTGGCTGGCAGGCTTGACTGACGGCATGATCGTGCGCACCTATCGGCGGCTCACGGACCCCGATTTTGGCTCGCTGCGAGATCTACAGTGAAGTGCGAGATAGGGGTGTTTTTTGAACCACAGATGAACACAGATGGCTCCACTACCGTTACGCGACGGAACTTGGTATATCGTTGTTAGGGTGATATTTAATAAAGTGTTGAAGTGGGGATTAGATGGTTTACTCCTTCGCAGCACAGGTCACTATCGTTACGCGATGGAACCCGGGTGGATGAGTCTAATTCAGAGGGTTTAGATCTGTGTCGATCTGTGTGAATCTGCGGCTAAAACTTCGGTGGAGTGCGTTAACGATCGATTCCACTCAGGTTGATTTGGGTGCTGATCCGAGTAGTCCGTCGGCAACGGCCTCGGCGAGCATCGCCGACATGCGCTCCCAGAGGATGGTCGACCCGGCGGCGATGTGTTGGTTGCGCGCGACGACGCGGTCGTGGCTGATGCCATGTTTACGCCACGAGGCGCCCTCGGTGCGGAGATTGAGTAACATGGGCTGAAACCGGTCGCAGGCGGCCGCAAACTTCGCAGCGGAGGTGGCTTGCGCCTCGAATTCATCCCACAGCGCCCTAAATTCGGTCGCTTGATCCGGAGGCAGCAGTCCGAAGATCCGGTCGGCGGCGACTGACTCCCGTTCGTGTTGATCCGTCATGCCAACCGTGTCGTAGGCGAATGTATCGCCGGCATCGATTTCGACCAAATCGTGAATAATTAACATCTTAAGAACGCGAAGGACGTCGAGATTAGGGTCGTTGGCGTGCTCGGCGAGGGTGATTACCACCAAACAAAGATGCCAGGAATGCTCGGCGTCGTTTTCGTGACGGCGACTGTTGATCAAGAGGGTTTGGCGGAAAACCTCCTTCAGTTTGTCCACTTCGACGAGAAATTCTATCTGTTGGGAGAGGCGGTCCAAAACCTCGGGTGAAATGCTCATGCGTCGAGTCAAGGAAAGGCGCCACACAAGGCAATCGGACAAGTAAGCCGCAATCGGTTTGCGCAAGAGTAACAACGTTTTCCTTGCCGGGGGGGAGTGCGACCTGTTCGATCTTGGCGTTTGTCTTCATGAAAATCCTCGTAGCCGACAAGATATCTGCCAAGGGAGTAGCCTTTCTGCGTGAGCAGCCGGGTTTCGAAGTTGTGGAAGCCTATGGCTCCTCTCCTGAGCAAGTGCTGGAACTGGTTAAGGACGTGCATGCCATTGCGGTGCGGTCTGAAACCAAAATCACTCGGGAGGTTTTAGCAGCCGCACCCCTGTTGAAAGTGGTGGGAAGGGCCGGAGTGGGGGTCGACAATGTCGACGTCGAAGCGGCGACCGAACGCGGGGTGGTGGTCATGAATACCCCCTCGGGCAACACGATTGCTACGGCGGAGTTGACCTTCACTCATCTACTGTGTGGCGCCCGTCCGGTGCCCCAAGCGGCCGCGTCAATGAAGAAGGGCAAATGGGACCGCAAAGCCTACGCCGGAGTGGAACTTTTCCGCAAAACTCTCGGTGTTGTGGGCATGGGTCGTATCGGCGGTGAAGTCGCCAAACGCGCTCAAGCTTTCGGGATGCGGGTCGTGGCTTATGATCCGTATTTGGCCCCAAGCCGGGCTAAGGCCATGCAGGTTGAGGCCGTTTCATTGGACGAACTGTTGGCAGAATCCGATTTTATCACCGTGCACATGCCGCTGACCGACGACACGAAGCACATGATCGACGAAGCCGCGATCGCCAAGTGCAAGTCAGGCGTGCGTCTCTTTAACTGTGCGCGGGGCGGAATCATCAAGGAAACCGCGTTGATTGAAGCGCTCAAAACGGGTCAGGTCGCAGCAGCCGGACTCGACGTCTTCGAAGACGAGCCATTGGCCGGCGATAGTGAACTGCGCTCGTTACCGAATGTTTCGCTCACTCCTCACCTTGGGGCTTCGACCGCTGAAGCGCAAGCCGCAGTCGGGGTGGAAATTGCCGAACAGATCGCAGATGTGTTGGCTCGCGGAGTGATCCGTAATGCGGTCAACATGCCGTCGGTGGACAGCGCTGCGCTGATGGTTTTGGGACCTTATTTGGACCTCGGGGCAAAACTTGGCACGCTGGTGCAGCAGATTGGTCCAAAACAGATCAGGGCGCTCAAGATCACGTATTGGGGCAAAATCATCGAATTGGATGCCAACGCCGTCACCCGGGCGATTCAGCGCGGATTTTTGCGCCGAATCAGTGGCAACGACGTCAACGACGTGAATGCTCCGTATCTGCTGAAACGCCTCGGCGTCGAAGTGCAGGTGACCAAATCGAACTCGGATGTAGACTACACTGAGCTCATTTCGGTGCAGATTGAGGATTGCGAAAACAAGGTGCACGAAGCCACGGGCACGTTGATTGGCAAGGCGCAGTTGCCTCGTATCGTCGGAATCAACGGTCGCGAAGTCGAAGTAGCCGCTGAGGGGAAGTTACTGGTTTTGGAGAACTTGGATCAGCCCGGAATGGTTGGCGAAGTCGGCACTTTACTCGGCCGCACGGGCGTAAATATCGCGGATATGTCGCTGAGCCGCCTAGTTCCCGGAGAGACCGCCTACATGGTGGTTCGGGTCGACAGTGAACCTGGTGACGAAGCCCGGGACGAAATCAAGAGGCACCCGAAAATCAAACTGGCAAAATTCGTGCAATTATAAGCGAATCCTAGGTTACTGCTCTCAAATATGATTACCTCAACCCTCATCGCTGCAGCCATTGGCTACCTGCTGGGGGCTTTGCCGTTCGGTTACCTCGTAGCCAAGGCGAAAGGGGTAAATATATTCGAAGTGGGTAGCAAGAGCCCTGGAGCGACCAACGTAAAACGCGTGCTCGGGTCTAAAGCGGGCAACACCGTTTTCGCGCTGGACGCGTTCAAGGGGATCTTGGCCGCCGCCGTGCCACTCATTTTTATGCTGGGCGGCGAACCGGGAACGCGGGACTACGAAATCGGGGGCGTGGCTGGCGTGGTCGGCGCGGTGCTCGGTCACTCGTTCTCCTGCTTTACGGGGTTCCGTGGAGGCAAAGGCGTAGCGACCGCAGCGGGAGGCCTGTTTGTGCTGATGCCGCTGCCTTGTTTGCTGGGTGCCGTGGGCTGGGTTGCGACCTTCTACGCGTTTAAATACGTGTCCCTTGCTTCGATCATTTCTGCCGTAGTCATCGCCGTGACCCCTTGGTTCATCGGTTTTTCAGTCATTACCAGCACGGTTGCGACCGTGTTAGGTCTCCTGGTTATTGCGCGTCACCACTCGAATATCCGTCGGCTCATGGCTGGCACGGAACATCGCTGGGACCGTAAATAATCGAAGGTTATATCTTACGCATGAGCGATCGTCCCGTTGTTAATATAGGTATTTGTGGTCTTGGCACTGTCGGCCAAGGCGTCTGGAAACACATCACGCGCTCGAGGGCTAAACTGGAGGCTCGTCTCGGTGCGCGGTTAAAACTGCAGCGTGCGTCGGTCCGTGACCTCACGAAGAAGCGCGCAGTGCGCGTCGGCCCCAACCGATTGACCACCGATTCGATGTCGATCGTGACCGACCCCTCCATTCACATCGTATGCGAGCTCATCGGTGGCACAACCCTGGCCAAGGATCTGACCTTGGCCGCACTCAAGTTGGGCAAAACGGTGGTGTCGGCGAACAAGGCGTTGATTTGTGAACACGGCCCCGAGATCTTTGCCGCAGCTCGCGCTCATGGCGGACACTACTTTTTCGAAGCTGCGGTGGCCGGTGGCATTCCGATTATCAAAGCATTGCGTGAGGGACTCGTCGCCAATCGTTTCGACCAGATCTACGGCATCCTGAACGGCACCTGTAACTACATCCTGACCCGGATGGAGCGTGAAGGATTACCCTACGAAGAGATTTTGAAAGAGGCCAAAGCGTTAGGCTACGCCGAAGCGGATGAGTCCCTGGATGTGGACGGTGGCGATACCGCGCACAAGGCAGCCATCTTGGCCTATCTGGCTCACGGCGATATTGTGGACGCCGTGACGTTATTGCTCCGCGGCAATGCTGCACTACCGGAACCGATTGAGCACAAGCATCCCCTTTGCCCACCGGAGCACATCAAAGGCAGTTACTATCTGCGGTTGAACGTGAAGGACGAACCGGGGGTTTTGGCTAAAATCGCCAGTGTGACCGCTCGGGCGAAAGTCAGTATCGCCAGCCTTCAGCAGCGCGCTTGCGCCACGAAAGGCGAAGCAACCCTGATTTTGACCACGCATCAAAGTAACGAAAAAGCCATTACCAGCGTCATCAAAAAACTTAGTGAACTGCCCACGGTGCTCGAAGCTCCGCTCCTGATCCGTATTGCCTCCTTCCGAGACTAATTTCCCTCCTCCTATGTCACGCATTGTGCAAAAATATGGCGGCACCTCAGTTGGTGACGTCGAACGAATTAAAAAAGTCGCCGAACGGATCAAAATGACCGTTTCACAGGGCCACCAAGTGGTGGTGGTCGTCTCCGCACGCGCCGGGGTGACCAACGAACTCCTGGCCCGGGCCAGGTCGGTTTGTGACGAGCCCAGTGAACGCGAGTTGGACATGCTGCTTTCCGTCGGGGAGCAGGAAACCATCGCATTGATGGCGATGGCCGTCCATGGCCAAGGTCTGGATGCGGTCTCATTAACAGGTCCCCAGGCCGGCATCCTGACGGACGGGATCCACACCAAGGCGCGGATCCGGACTATTGAAGCCTCTGCCGTGGAAGCAGCCTTGAAAGAGGGCAAAACCGTGATCGTCGCCGGGTTTCAAGGCATCAACGACCACGGCCATATTACGACGTTGGGACGCGGCGGCTCTGATCTGAGTGCCATCGCCATCGCGGCCGCAATCAAAGCCGACAAATGTGAAATTTACACTGACGTCGACGGGGTCTATACCGCTGATCCACGCATCGTCTCCGCGGCGCGAAAACTCGACGAAATCTCCTATGACGAAATGCTCGAGCTCGCTTCGTCGGGGTCGAAAGTCATGCAATCCCGCTCCGTCGAATTTGCCGAAAAGCACGGAGTCGTTTTTGAAGTCCGCTCATCATTCAATTTTAACCGAGGAACCATCGTGAAAGAAGAAGTGCCCCATATGGAAAAAGTAGTCGTCCGTGGCGTGGCCGTGGACAAGGACCAAGCCAAGATCATCGTCAGCAACATCCTGGATAAACCGGGATCCGCGGCGAAGGTGTTCCGCGCCTTGGCCGATGCCGATATCGTGGTCGACATGATCGTGCAAAACGTCGGTCGCAACGGGATTGCCAATCTCACCTTCACGGTGCCGCAGGGGGACACGCGCCGGGCGGAAAAAGCCCTCGGTCCCGTCCTCGACGAGGTTGGTGGAGGGCACGTTGCCGTGCACGAAAACATCGCTAAACTTTCCGTCGTAGGCGTGGGGATGAAAACTCACTCCGGGGTGGCTGCTGATTTGTTCAAAGGGTTGGCCGATGCCAACATCAACATCGATTTGATTACGACCTCGGAAATCAAGATTTCGGTCGTGGTGGATCTCGATCGAGTGGACGAGGCCGCGCGGATTTCGCACACCGTGTTCGGTCTCGATCAAGTCTAGACCGGTTAGGACCGCCATCGGCATGCAGTTTATCTCCACGCGAGGGCAGACGCCGGCGCTGAATTTCAGCGACGCAGTCGCGACCGGATTGGCGCCGGGTGGAGGGTTGTATTTACCCGAAACACTGCCGAAGATTTCGAGTGATGAGCTGCGGCAGATGGCGGGAATGGACTACCCCCAATTGTGCACCGCGTTTTTTCGACGATTCGCCACGGACATCGATGAAGCGACCTTTGCGGCTTTAGCGGAAAAGTCCTACTCGACGTTTTCGCATCCGGAAATCGCCCCCCTCGTGCCGTTGGCGGACAACTTGCAGGTTCTTGAGTTGTTTCATGGACCGACTCTGGCCTTCAAGGATTTCGCGCTCCAGTTGCTCGGCAATCTTTACGAGCATCAGTGCCAGCAGCGTGGTCAATCGATCAATGTGTTGGGGGCGACATCAGGCGATACGGGGGCGGCGGCAATCCATGGATTGCTCGGTAAACCGGGAACCGCCATTTTTATCCTTTATCCAGACGGACGGGTCGCGCCGCTCCAAGAGCGGCAGATGACCTGCACCCAAGCTGATAACGTCTACGCGATGGCGATCAAAGGTTC
>CAXBOL010000194.1:0-7791 GCA_963977295.1 uncultured Opitutaceae bacterium | reverse complement strand
CGATGCTCTTGGTGGGCTTCGTGGCCGGGCGATGGGGGACCCGACGAACGCTGGGATATTCCGTTCTCGTGATGAGCGCGGGCGTCTTACTTTGTGCGATCTCGCCGGGTTACGGACTGCTGTTTCTCGCGATGCTGTTTGCGGGATTGGGGGAGGGGGTCATCGAGGGTTTGGCTACCCCGTTTGTTCAAAATCTGCACCCCAAAGAGCCGGGACGTTATGTCAATATTTCCCACGCCTTTTGGTCGGTCGGAGTGCTGATCACCGTTCTGGTTTCGGGTTGGCTGTTGGCCCGTGGTTTTTCCTGGAGAGGGATGACCGGAGTGGTGGCGGTGGTGGGGGCCATGGCCGGGGTTTTGATTCTCTGGCCCGCATCAGAGGGGCGAGGATACCCGGCGCAAACGTCTCGAACCGACGCCCGGGAAATCTGGCGGCAGATTCGAGCGATTCTCGGAACGCGAACCTTTTGGCTTTACTATGCAGCCATGTTTCTCGCGGGGGGCGGGGAGTTCTGCCTTACCTTCTGGAGTGCGAGCCACATCCAGTTGCATTTTCGGGCCAACGCGTGGAGCGGCGGTCTCGGGGTGGGGATCTTTGCGGCGGCGATGGTGATCGGGCGTCTCGCGGCGGGTTATTATGTCCCTCAGGACAAACTGCGAAAACTGATTCTTGTCTCCGCCGTGGGGGGGGCATTGGTCACGGCCTGCTTGCCGTTCGTTACCCAGATTTCCTATTTCTACGTGTTACTCTTTCTCGCCGGCCTCGCGACGGCTCCCTTTTGGCCAAGTATCCAAAGCTATGCGGCGGATCGTTTGCCCCAAGTGGATAGCACGCTCTTGCTGATTCTGCTCTCCTGTGCCGGAGTCCCTGGGTGCGGGGTCTTTACTTACTTGATGGGGGTCTGGGGGGATCACGCCGGAAGTTTGGCCCATGCCTTCTATCTGGTTCCTGCGGCCTACTGCTGTATCTTTATGCTGATCTGGGTTTCCGGACGTCTGGGCGGGGCATCACGAGATCCTGATAGGTAACCTTTATGCGAGTGAGGTCTGGCTTCGATGGAAGGGCGTATTTAGCCGGGCGGAGCTTACACCTCCGCCATGGCTTCGGAGGACAGGGGAGCTCGGCGGTCCCGGTGGGCGGACAGCAAAACGCCCGGACGACGTGAATCATCCGGGCGTTTTGATGGGGCCCTCCTTCGCACAAGGCTTCGGAGGACAATTTTTCTTGCAGAAAAATTGGTGGAGGTGGCGGGAATTGAACCCGCGTCCCCCTGACCTTCACGGCCCGCGTCTACCGGTGTAGGTTCAATTTGATCTCGCTCACGTCAGGCATCGAACCCAGCCAAAACGTTTGCCAACCCCCGGGTCGAAGATACGACGCAAACTCCGCGGGTCGCAGAATGCGTTATGCCTGAAGTCGGCGATCACGTCAGCTATCAGGTGTCACTGGGCGATCGTCACTGCGTTAATTAAGCAGCGAGGGGCATTTCTTCGTAGGTGCCGTTTGTTTTTGTTTGAAGGGCGATTAACGAGCGACCTTCACGCTCGACCGGCAGCGAGACGATTCAACCAAGGGTCGAATCCAGAACACCCCCAAAATTGGGTAGGTCCTCCGAAAAGGACCGATGAACTGATTGAGAACTCGCTCAATCAAAGAACAGAACTCTCACCATGCGACCCGTTGCGGCGGAAAGCAAGTGTGCTGATGAGTTAGGGGGGTGAGTATTTATCCCCTTTGATTTGTGTTGGGATGGGGTAATCATAGCCTGAGGAAACACCGAGTCCTAATTGGCGTCCTAGGGTGTGATCGCTCGTCCTTTTGTTATGAAACCTCTGAAGTTAGTTCTAACTGTGCTCAGCTCCCTCGTTGGGTTGAGTGTCCTGCTGGTCGTCTTCGGCCTGATTCCAGCCGTGCAAACGTGGGCGGTGCGCCAAGCCGTGGCGGATCAGCCGGGCATGGAAATTAGTTTTGGTCGGGTGGCGGCGGGGTTTTCCGGGGCCCAGTTGGGCGAAGTGCGGGTGACGCAGGATGGTGCTGTCATCAGCGTGAAGTCGGTCGATGTGCAGTATTCGGCGTGGGATTATTTGACTTCGCAGAAGGTTAACGTGGGGCGGCTGATGGTGACGGGGGTGGAAATCGACTTACGGCAAGTGGCACAGGGCGCAACGACCACGACGACCTCCGTGAAGGCCGGAACTCCGGCCGCCATGCCTCCGTTCGAAGGTTTGCTGAAGGCAGCCCAACTTCCGGTGGATTTGGTGTTGGCGCAGCTTTCGGCACAGGGGAAAACGCTGTTGCCCGAAGGTCGAGAAGTGACGTTTGACGTGCAGGGCAGCGATATTGCGACGGGCCGCACCGGCACGGTGAAGTGGACCACAATCTACCAGGATCCCTTGGTGGGAGCCGACGTGCAATCGGTGCGCAACGAAGGCACCATGTCGATTCGGCTCACGGCTGATCGCAAAGTTGAGCAGGTGGAGATTGATGCGATGACGTCGCTGACCGGGCCGAAGCTGCCGTCGGATCGCGTGCGCGCTCAAGTGACGGCGGAGGCCGTTGGGGGGCGGGAAACCTATGCGGCGACAATTTCGCTGCTGCGGGGGGCGAGTGCGACGGCGAAAGCCGAAACGTTGCTGAGTTCGCAGGCGGCCTTTGATCCCGCCACGAAGTCGATTGACGGGAGTTGGGAGCTTGCCACGCGGACCGAGCAGCTCGGAGCGATTTTGGCCGGGTTGGGGTTGCCCGATTTGGACCTGAATGGGCAGGGCCGGTTCAGTTATGCGCCGGATACTGCGGCGGCCTCGTTGCGAGGCGACCTGCAGGCGAAGATTGCGCGACTCGAGGCCATCTCGCCGGAGTTGGGGGTCATTGGCGCGGTGCAGGTGAACACCAATTTTGAAGGCGCGATGAACGGGGATCTGGTTTCCCTGACCGGGCTATCGCTGGAGGCGACGGATGCCGCCAATCAAAAATTTGCCGAAGTCCGATTGCTGCAGCCACTCGGATTCTCGTTGGCCAACTCGCAGGTGGATGTGGCCGATGCGAAGGCGCCGTTGGCGCGGGTGGCGTTAAAAGAGGTGCCACTGGCATGGGGACAACCTTGGCTGACGGATCAGCGGATTGAATCGGGCACGCTGTCGATGGTGCTGACGGTCGCGGCTGAGGCGGACGGGAAAAATATCCGCGTAGTGGCGGCTGAACCGTTGCGGTTGACGGGGGTCACAGTTGCGCAGGGCGAACAAAAGTTGGTCGAAGGGTTGGGGCTGAGCTTGAATCCAAAAATCAACTACACGACCGAACGCGTGACCGCAGAATTCACGGATTTAAGCATTTTATTGGCGGCGGGAGATGCGGTTACGGGGCGGATTGCGGTGGAGGTGACGGAACCACTGACGAAACCAGCTATTACGTTTTCCACGAAAATTGATGCGCGGTTAGTCGCCGCGCTGAAACCGTTTTTACCGCTTGATCCGGGACCGCTGACGATCAGCGCCGACGTGGCGGGAAATTTAAAGGACAATACGCAGTTGCAGGTGACGCGCTCGGTTGTGCGGGTGGAGCAAAGTAACGATGCGACGTTGCTGGCGGCGATCGATTTGTTGCAGTCGTTGCAGGTCAATTTGAACGTGAAGGCGGTTGACGATCTCTCAGTCGCGACCTCGGAGCGCCTGACGCTTCGCGGGGTGTCGGCGATCATGGCGGGAGACCCCACCGTGAAGGACCTTGATATCGGTTTGGATTTTTCGGCCACGATGAAAGGGGAGTTGGTTACCTATGACGTGCGTCGTTTGGAGGTGTCGGGGATGGGCGGCGGTGAATTGGCGACCGTCGTGGCCGCGGGCAGCATGGGCTTGGGCGAGAAATTTACGATGTTGGCCAAGGGTAAGTTGGATGCCGATTTAGCGGCGTTGTCCAAACAGCCCGCGCTGCGCTCGCTAATCGTGGCGGAGCAAGGCCGGGTGGCGGCGACGTTTGATGCGACGATGCGCGACACCGTGGTTGATGCCAAAGTGAATGCGACCTTGCGCAACTTCGTGACGATTCCGGACAAAGTTAAATTGGCCGATATCGATCTCGCCGTGACGGCGACAGTGGATGCCAACGGTAAGGGCAAGGTGGAATTGCCGTTGACGGTCGTATCGGGAAAAAATCGTTCCGATCTGCTGGTGAGGGGCATATTCGCCCTGCCTCCCACGCCGGTCGCGGGGGTTGCCCCGCCGGTGTCGACGGCTCCGATAAATTTCGAGGGCACGATTTCCAGCACGCGGTTGATGGCGGATGATTTGCAGGCTTACACGGCGTTGATGCCTGTTTCGACGGAACCGGCCAAACCGGTGGTGGCGCCGCAGCGCACGATCGGCGAACGACTCAGTGCGGCGGCGGGTGCAGCGATGAATGTCACCGCCGGCGCGCCGCCGCCGGCGCGGGATAACCAACCGTTTTGGCAGGGCCTGACTGGTCAGCTGACCCTTGATTTGAAAGAAGTGCACTACGGCGCCGAGACGGTGATCAACAACGTGCGAGGCACGGCGCGCATCAGCCCGACGGGGGTGGTCCTCGACGGGTTGGAGGCGTTGATGAAGCAGGAACCGCTCAAAATGAACGGGGGCATTACCTTCGATCCTAAGGCGACCAAACCGTATGCACTGACGGGCAAGGTCGATGTCAAGGGTGTGGCGGTGGGACCGTTTTTGCAGCCCGCAAATCCGCAGCAACGCCCGCAGCTCGAAGGCACGGTGGGCGTTAACGCCGATGTGAACGGCCAAGGCGGCACGTTGCCGGAGCTGTTGAAAAACACCTATGGCGTTTTCGATGTGAATGGCACGGCAGGAGTCTTGCGCATGCTGGGCAAACGTGGTGAAACGATTGGCAAGGTGTCCTCATTAATCGGACTTGTGGGGGCACTGCGAGGGTCGGAGAGCACGATGGCCGCCAGTGAACTGGCGTCGGCGTTTAATGAGCTGAAGTTTGATCAATTTAAGATCCGAGTGGAGCGAGGAGCCGATCTGAGCATGAAATTCTCCACCATCGAATTCGTTTCCCCGATCCTACGGCTTTCCGGCACTGGTAACATTATGGCGCAGGAAGGCACGGAGTTGGAGAATCAGCCGATGAACATCGTGCTGACCATGGGAGGTAAGGGCACGATGGCTCAACTCTTGGGCAAAGCAGGGCTGTTGAGCGGCGAGACCGATACCCAAGGTTATGCCCTGATCAGCCAAAAATTCACCGTGGGTGGCACGCCGACGAATCCCGATTCCAACGCGTTGTGGCGGTTGGTGACCGAAGCGGGATTGCGGGCGGCGGCAGGGTTTCGGTAGCACTCGATGTAGGTTTTACGACGGTGCCCTCGCGACTTGGGCTGCGGGAGAGATCGCGTGCCAGCACGGCTCCTGCCGGGGGACTGGTTTGGGTAGGAGCGAGCTCGCTCGCGATGAACGCGGAGAGGAGGCGTCTTAACGCAATGCCGCCAGGTTGGGGAGCACGCAAAGTTCATACCGCCGTCTCTAATAATTCTGACGAAAAAGGTAGGGACGGACCGCTGGGCCGTCCGCCGCGGTTCGGTGGGGGAGCTTTTGCGGAGCCTCAGCCTGCGGCGAGCCTAGCGTGTCCTCCAAAGCCTTGGCGACGGAGGGCGGTCACGCCCGACCTAAAAACACGTTGCTCAAAAATCCTTTTCTCAATGGACGTTGGCATCAGCCGTAAAATTTCGAATTTCGGCGTCCTGGTGTTAAAGTTTGGTCCCAAGGGGCTCAACCGATTGAACCGGTTTGTAAGTCAATTTTAACCAAGCCGCACGTTGACCGGGAGAAAGAGACCAGATTGAGTGGTGCTCACTTCGCTGCGCGATGCGGTGATATACCCCAACCCAGATTAATCGTGAATAAAGTAACTAAATTCCTCGCGGCGGTCACCTTGTTGACGGCGGTTCCCTTCGCCGCCTTGGCGGACCATCATATGTCGGACGACGTGCCGATGTATAACAAAATGGTCGTCGCGAGTGTCTCTGACGCGGCGGATAAGATGGTGCAGCTCGCCAATGCGATTCCGGCGGACAAATATAGCTGGACGCCGATGGAGGGAGTTTCGTCGGTGGGTGAAGTGTTACTCCACGTGGCGGGAGCGAACTACTTTATCGCCAACATGCTGGGCGCCGCGGTGCCCGAAGGGGTCAACCCGCGAGCGCTCGGGGACAGCACCGACAAGGTGTCCACCATTTCGGCCTACGAGGCCTCGGTGAAGCACGTAAAAAAGGCGTTGTTGGCGGTATCTGAAACGGCCGCTGCGGAGGAAATCGATATGTTCGGCAACAAAGCTCCCCGCGCTCGTTTGATGTTGGTCATCGCCGATCACGGCCACGAGCACCTCGGCCAAATGATCGCCTACGCGCGCTCGAACGAAATCGTGCCGCCCTGGAGTCAGTAGGGTCTTGGCCGAAATCATGGTAGTTTCCGAAGTGGAATTGGGTCACTGAGGTCACGGAGGATTGCACAGAGTTCACCGAGCCATGTTTACGAAATGAACTTTTATACCAGCAGCCCGATCAAATTAGACTACTTTTAACGCATCCGCCTTCGCCGAGGCTATGGGGGACACGGTCGGAGGACAGGAAGTCACCAAGCCGATAACATGGCAAAGTGTGTTAGTATCCCTTCAATCTCTGTGAAACTCCGGTTTGCCTCGGTGACCTCCGTGACGAACTGAGGTTTTATGGGAATGATCCTGTGGTTGTTGTCAGCCTGTTTTCGAGGTCAACCCCGATCAGCGGTCCGGGCATTTGAAACTGAAGGCGTCGGCCGGGTGAGGGGGCTTTCAAAGGACTTGGTCGTCCGCTGCTTGCTGGGCATCTACGGCTTGGGGTTTGATCCACGCGAGCACCGTCACCAAAAGCACGGGGAGGAAGGTGACGGTAACCAAGCTCGTGAACAGTAGGCCGAAGAGGACGATCGCTCCGACGCCGCGGTAGAGTTCGGTGCCCGCGCCCGGGATCAGCACCAGGGGGGCGAGTCCGCAAACTGTCGTGATCGTGGTCATCATGATCGGGCGCAAACGGGAGGCCAGAGCGTCTTCCACCGCAGCGGCGATCGAGGTCGCGCCGCCGCGGAGGTTGGCCAACGTTTCCTCCACGATCAGGATTGGGTTGTTCACCACCGTCCCGAGCAGGATGAGGAAACCGAGCATGGTGATCATGTCGAAGGGCTGACTGATCGCCGTCAGGCCGAGCCATGGCAGGGCACCGCCAACCACATTGAACAGCCACAACCCAATGATGCCGCCGGCGACGCCGAGGGGCACGGTGAAGAGGATGATGAAGGGATAGCCCCAGTGGGTAAAGATTACCACCAAGAGGAGAAAACTGAGCACGATCGATACGATGAAGTTGGCGCTCAAGGACTCGCGGGTGGCATCGAGTTGGTCACTGGCCCCGGAGAGTGAAGCGGTGACGGCGGGCGGAATGGCGCCGGTGTCGCGGAGGTGCCCCACGACCTGACTGCGCACCATTTCGACCGCGGTTTCGAGAGGAATGGAGCGGGGCGGGATGATGTTGAGGGTAACGGTGCGTCGTCCGTCGACGCGGCGAATGGCGTCGGTGTCGACGGTTTCGACGATGTCAGCCAAGGCGCTCACCGGCAGTACTCCGCCGCGAGGTGTGTGCATGGAGAGTTCCCCGAGGGTGCCAATCTGCCGATTACTTTCGTCGCCGCTGTAGAGGAAGATATCGATCTTCTCGTCATTGAGGAAAAACTCGTCGACGTAGGCGCCGTCGGCCAAGGCCGCGAGAGCGTAGCC
>CAXBOL010000193.1:0-7794 GCA_963977295.1 uncultured Opitutaceae bacterium | reverse complement strand
CGGTGAAGGTCATCATGCGCATGGCGGTTCAGCGGGTTGGTTCCATGGTTGGAACGTTTCGCCCCGGCGAACCCACGCGAAGTCCGCCGTGCGGAGCAACGCAAAATCACCGGGACCATCGCCGTAGGTGTGCAATTCGAAGGTATCGCGTGGGCCGATCAGGGCCTCCAGCCGACGCGGTTTGTGCACGCCGTCGCAGCTGGGTTCGGGCATGGCGCCGGTAAGCCGACCCGAGCAGTCGACCATCAAGTGCGTGGCGATGACGTCGTCGACCCCTTGCGCGACCGCCCACGGCCGCAGATACAGATCGAAGCCTCGACTCACGATCACACAACGATCACCGCGAGCTTGATGCTCACGCAGACGCGTCAAGGCGGCGGGGAAAATGGTCTGTGGCAGGTGTTCCCGGGCGAAGGCGTTTGCCACCTGCTCGACCTCGATTAGCCGACGACCGTGAAAGACATGTTGGTTGATCCGGGCAAGACTGACTTCGTCGTGCCAGCGCAGGCCGTAGGCGGTCAGCGCCGGTAGTTGGCGCACCCAGAACCAGGCGTAACGCGGCGGTCCCAGTAGCTGCCGAAAAAAGCGCAGTCCGCTGACGCCCCGCGCCAGCGTGCCATCAAAATCAAAGGCGGCGACGACCGGTTTCATGATGAAGCGGAGCCCAACGCGAGCATCTGGGTGCGCACGGTTTTCGCCAATTCCGTGGGATCATTCGTCGGCGAAATCGGCGCGCCAAATTGCACCGACAGCTGCCCCGGACGCGGCCAACGCCGGCCTTTGGCGAGGGAGTGGTGCGTGCCGCCAATCCAGACGGGCACGATGGGCAGGCCACTCTGGGTGGCAAAGAACGACAATCCCTCCTTAAAGGGCTGCAACGTGCCGTCCCGTGATCGGCTGCCCTCCGGGTAAAACACAACCATGCGATTGGCGGCGCGGCAGGCCTGGAGGTGCCGGAGATTTTCACGCATCACGGCGAGATTGCCGCCCCGTTCCCACGGGATGAGCGGGAGCACCCGCGCCAGCAGCCCGGCGGTGCGGGGGCGGTCAAAAAAGTAGTCCTTCGCCGCCGCAAACACCAGGCGCGGGCGCTCGCGCCCCGCAGCCACGAGCAGGGCGAGGCTGTCGAGGTGGCTGTTGTGATTGGCGCAGAGCAGGCAGCCCCGATCCTCGGGCAGATGGTGTGCTCCCGTGACGCGGATACGAAACCACGTGCGTAGCCCAACGCAGAGCGGCGGGGTGATTATCCCGGACCAAGGCGCCAGAGGCAGCTGCGCAGATGTCGGCGAGGCGAACGAGGGTAGGGCGGGGCTTGCGGCCGCTGGCGGAGCGGAAGCCCGCGCGGCGAGCTCCGCTTCGACGGCACGGTCGAGGTCCTCGAGATTGCGCACGGTCGTCAATTTTGCCTCATCGAGAGTGATGCCCAGCGCCGCTTCGATGGCCAATACCACCTCCAGTCGATCGATGGAGTCACCTCGTGCGAAGAAGTCACCCTTACCGGGCACCGACCGTTGGGCGGCGACCTCGGCAATGAGGGTGCGTAGGCGTTCCTGAGGCATTCAAGAGACCGAGATAATCGGTGGACGTGAGTCCGCTTTGTCCGTTTGGCGGGGCTCCGGGCAACCGGGCGGGGCGTGCAGCCAGCCTTGTTGCACAAAATAACGGAGGTAGATTGCCATGAGGTCGGCGTCAAACGGAGGGGGCACCAAGCCGACCGGGCGCAACGCGGCCTCGGTCGCGGTCGTGTCGAGTTTGGGGCGCGGGGGCTTCAGGAAGATATCGGGCACGGGCCGGTCATGGCGCCGAGGCGTGGCAGTGAAGAAATGCACGAGGGGTCGCATCGCGTTGTCGGGGTTGCGGCCAAACTCCCGCAAGCGCCGCTTCCAGTCCTCGTAGGAAACGAGATCCAAAGGGTAACCACATTCCCGCAGGGCGTGGCCGAAGGTGCTCCAGGTGGCGGGTTCAGGGCTAATCAGGTGGTAGGTTTGGCCTATCGGATCTGGTTGTTGGGCCAGATGCACCAATGCTCGGCTGAGGGCATCCACTTGAATCGTGGGCGTGGTAACGTCTTCGGTCGGCCAAGCGCCGCCTTGGAGGGAGCCGAGGAGCATGGTCACCACGAGATTTTCCCGGGTTACGACGCCGCGGGCGTCACCGAGGATGAAGGGCGCCCGGTGGATCGAAGTGGGTAAGCCGCGCCCGCGAGCCTGCAACATGAGTTGCTCGGCCACCCATTTGGTTTCGGTGTAACCCATCACGCTGCCCCGGCAGTGGGCAGGGGCGTCGGTTTCGTGCGCTACGATACCCCGACCGGCGTCGGAATCGAACACGCCGGTCGAAGACATGTAGTGCAGGCGTTTGGTGCGACGATGGACCGCAAAGCGCAGGATCTGCCTCGCGCTTTCCACGTTGGCGGTGCGCAACTTGCGGTAGCTTTGGTAGAAATTAACGGAGGCGGCGCAATGGATCACCGTGTCGACCTCGTCGCCGAGACGGGAGTAGGTTTCTTCATCCAGTCCCAACTGCGGCGCCGAGATGTCCCCGGTCACCACCTCCACCCGGGACCACGCTTCGCGGCTCACGACCAGTTCGAAGCGATCGAGGTTGTCGTGGAGGCGGCGCAAGGCTTCGTCGGTTCCGCCGGGTGAGCGCACTAAGCAGACCACCCGTCGCACGGCCGTATGGATGAGCAGATCGCGCAACACAAACGCGCCGAGGAAACCGGTCGCGCCCGTGAGTAGGATGACCTGAGGCGATTCCAGCGCCGGTGGGGCTAAAGGAGCGGGGATAAAATCGAGCTCCCTCCGGGCATCGGCTTCGATTTCCTGCGCGATCTCATCGGAGGCGAGATGGCGGGAATCAGGGGATGGACGGGGGGAACGTTGCATACGGGCTTCGAAGGTGTCTCCCAAAGACAGGCCAGCCGGGAGCGAGGGCAAGAAACTATGGCAAAAAGGGGGGGCTGTTAGCCAATGACCGGACTTTTGTGATTTCAACCCTCCGTGAGGTGAGTCTTGCTCTCGGGCTCGTCGATATCGTTTCGGCCACTCTTTATGTCCGACTCCAAGAAACTAGGAATCCTCACCGTGGGTATGGGCGCCGTGTCCACGACCTTGTATGCCGGCGTCGAGGCGGCGCGGCGCGGGCTCACTCCCGGTATTGGCTCACTCACCCAGATGGGCCAACTGCCGCTCCTCGCGCCTCCCGGCACCCCCACCCAGGCGATTCGGGAGTTGTTGGATCTGGCGCCGCTGGAGGATCTGGTTTTTGGCGGCTGGGATCTGATCGAGAAGGACGCCTACGGGGCCGCCAAGCGGGCGGGAGTGCTTTCTCCTGCCGACCTAAAAAAGCATGCAAAATTTCTACGGGACATCCGAGCCATGTCGGGGGTGGCGGATCCGCGTTTTACCACGCGACTCGAAGCGACCCAGTTGAAGCGCGAGATGGGCAAACGGGCGCAGGTGGACGCGCTACGTGCCGACATTCGGGCTTTTCGCGAGGCCAACGATTGCGACCGTTTGGTGGTGATTTCCTGCATGTCGGTCGAGATCTACCAGCCTCCGCAGCCCGTGCATGCGTCGCTGGCGGCGTTTGAGCAGGGCCTCGATGCCGACGATCCCGCGATTTCGCCGTCCCAACTCTACGCTTACGCCGTGCTGAGTGAAGGCGTGCCCTTCATTAACGGCACGCCCAACACCATCGTCGAAACGACGGCGATGCACCAGCTCGCCGTCCGCTCCGGGGTGCCACTGGCGGGCTCGGATTTCAAGTCGGGCCAGACTTACATGAAGACGGTCATCGCCGGCGCGCTGCGCATGCGCCTGCTCGGGCTCACCGGCTGGTTCAGCACCAACATTCTGGGTAATCGCGATGGTCTGGTGCTCGAGGATCCCGCGGCTTTCGAAGCCAAACGCGTGAGTAAGACCACCGTATTGGACGACATCTGTTCGGCGGAGGAACAACCCGCGCTCTACAGCGACATCGAGCATCTGGTGAAGATCAATTTTTTCGGCCCTCGCGGTGACGCGAAGGAGTCGTGGGACAGCATCGATCTGTTCGGTTGGATGGGTTACGAAATGCAGCTCAAGGTGAACTTCCAATGCCGCGATTCCATCCTCGCGGCCCCGCTCGCGCTCGATCTCGTGTTGTTGACCGATCTCGCCGCCCGTCGCGGGGACAAGGGCGTGCTGGCTTGGCTGGCGTTCTATTTCAAAACCCCGGCCAAAGGGGGACAAAAGGACCCCGGCAACAATCCGGCGGTGCAACTTGGAATCCTCGAGCGAGCGATGCGGCGACTCGCCCGTCGGTGAAAAGGATGCACCCATGAGCTGGCCGGCCGACCTGTGGGCATCTGTCGTCTGGGGGGGCTTGTGCTTGGCGGCTTTAATCGGTCCACGGCTCTTGGGCGGTCGCGCGTCTCAGCGCCATGATCGCGTGACCCAGCAAGGCGGCAGCGTCTTTCTTGGCCTCGGCCTCATGCACGCCGGCTATAGCCTCCTGCAACCCGTCGTGCGCTGGAGCGTGCGCCGAGGGCTGAGCCCGGCGGCGATCTCCTGGGCTTCGCTCGTCCCGGCGGCTGGGGCTGGTGTATTCGCTGCTTGGGGACACTGGGGGTGGGCGACCTGGGGCCTGTTTCTGAGCGCGCTGCTCGACGTGCTCGATGGTGCGGTGGCGCGGGCGACGCAAAACACCAGCGCGGGTGGGGCGATTCTGGATTCCGTGCTCGACCGTTATGCGGAATTTTTTTTCTTCGCGGGGGTGCTCGTATTTTATCGCGACAGCCTGCTCATGCAGGCGCTCGTGCTGGCGGCGCTGTTCGGCTCGTTGATGATCACCTACTCCACCGCCAAAGCTGAGGCCCTACGGCTCATCCCGCCGCGCGGCACGATGAAGCGTTCGGACCGTATTACTCTTCTGGTGGTAGGAGCGGCGTTGACCCCGGTTTCGCAATACTGGTGGGAAAGTCCGGTCCCTGGCGGCATGGCGGCATGGCCGATGGCGGTGGCGCTGGGGATGATTGCCGTGTTGGCCAACGTATCCGCCGTGCGCCGATTTATCGCGCTGAGCCGGGGGGCTGATCATGGATGAGTGTCCTTCGGCTCGCCCCTTGTTAATTCTGCCGACCTACAACGAAGCAGAGTCTCTGCCGGAGGTCTTGGCGCAGGTTTTTTTGGTCGGAGACGACTTGCACGTGTTGGTGGTGGACGACGCCTCGCCCGATGGGACTGCGAAGCAAGTGCGGCTGCATGCGGAATTTGGTCGCCGCCTTCACCTGCTCGAACGCCCCGGCAAGCAAGGCCTCGGTTCGGCCTATCGCGCGGGGTTTGCATGGGCCATGGAGCGCACCTACACGGCGGTTTTGGAAATGGACGCCGACCTCTCGCACGACCCGGCTGATGTGCCCCGATTATTGGCGCAGTTGGATCAAGGATCGGACTTGGCGATCGGCTCGCGTTATTTGAACGGCATTAGTGTGGTGCACTGGCCGTTGCCGCGCCTGCTGCTCAGCATGGGGGCAGGGATTTACGCCCGAGTATTGACGGGTCTGCCGCTGAGCGACCCCACCAGCGGATTCAAGGCCATCCGTCGGGACGCGGTGGTAAAACTGCTGGGGCGCGACATCACGGCGGAAGGTTACGGATTCCAGATCGAACTTCACTACCGCGCCCACCGCGCGGGGCTGAGGTTGCAAGAACTGCCCATTGTGTTCACTGAGCGTCGCGACGGCCAATCCAAGATGTCCGGCGCCATCGCCCGCGAAGCAATTTGGATCGTGCTTCGTCTGGCGATGGACCGATGCGGGCGGCGGGCTGAGTAGGCGGCGCTGATTACTCGAGCTACTTCACGTCACTGTTGCTCACGAACGCGATCTTGCGGCCATCGGGCGACCAAGAGGGCACGTTGATGGTGCCTTGGCCGCCGTAGACGTAAGCGATGATCTTCGGTGCGGCGCTGCCATCCGTGGGCAATAGACGCAGGTAAACGTGTTTGTAGTAAGGGTGGTCGGTGGCCTCGACGACGGAGGCGTCGTAGGAGATGATAGTCATCCACTTGCCGTCGGGCGAGATATGCGGAAACCAGTTTTGCATGCCGTCGCTGAAGACCTGTTCCTGACCGGAGCCGTCGGGCTTCATTCGGAAAACTTGCATGAGGCCGGTGCGCGTGGAGTTGAAGTAAATCCACTTGCCGTCGGGAGAAAACTCGGGGCCGTCATCGAGGGTGTTGTTGTTGGTGAGTTGGACCTCCTGCTTGGTCGCGACGTTGACCTTGTAGATGTCCCACTGATTTTTGCGATTGGCGGTGTAAACAATCCACTGGTTGTCAGGCGACCATCCGTGCAAGTAGGAATCGCCCCAGGACGGGTCGGTGATTTGCGTGGGATTATCGGACCCGGTCACGGGCAGGGTGAAGATGGTGGATTTGCGGTCGGGCCCCGTGTGGTTGGAGATGGCGAGCAGGGTGCCGTCAAAGGTCAGCACGTGGTCGTTGTTGTTCTGCACGCGGGGTCCGGTGTTGAGGGTTTCGATACGGCGGGTTGCGAGGTCAAAGGTGCGCAGCACGCCCTTGGCTGGACCGTCGCCCGAGATATTCATGATCAACTTTTGGCCGTCGGTGGTCCAGTTGGGGGCCTCGAAGGATTCGGCGCTGGAGTGGATGGCGGTGAGCTCGCCGGAGAATACGTCGAGGATCTCCATGGTCGAGCCGAGGTAGTCGCGATAAGGGCGAAAATCGGGGGCGGCAGGTTTGATGATGCGCACGTCGCGGAAGAGCGCCTGCTCGGTGACGTCGGCGTTGTGCGAACAAAGGAAGAGCCCGACGTAGACGCGGTTGGGTAGCTCGAGGTCGGTGAGTTCGACGGATTTGAACGGCTCACCATAGCGGGCGGCAGAGAAGATGAAGGTGTCGCCGCGCCGTTCAAATTGGATGACGTCGGGATAGGTGCCGTTGAGCAGGTTTTCGATTTCGAGCTGAGCGGTTTCGCCGTTTTTGTCGCGTCGGTATTGGAGCGAAGTCAACCCGTCGCCATGCACGCAGGCGTCGGCGTAGGTCGAGCCCTTGTCGAGATCGCTGCGCACCATCCATCCGGCCTTGCGGTGCGGGTCAACGCCTTCGCCGAGAAACTCGAAACGGGCGCGCAGGATGAAGTCTCCCTCCAGGTGATTCCACGCGAATTGAAATTCATCTTCGCCGTCCCAGAGGTTTTTACCCGCCGCCGAGAGGTGGTAGGTCTGGTTGCGGGCATCATAGGTGGTGTTGCCGCGGATGGCGGGGTTCCCGACATCGCCATGATGAGCAAAGTCCCCGACGGGGGCGCCGTAGGGATCGGTGTCGGCCGAGGCGGAAGAAGCAGCAAGAGCGCACATGAGAAGGAGAGACCGGGGGCGAGAGGTAAAATTCATAGAAAATGAAACTTTAGCGCTTCCGGCGACCACGGCGATGCCGGGCGCGATACACGTTAATCGAGCGAAGCTGGGTGCGATTGAAAAATGGCTTGCGAAGGTTATGCCCGATGGTGGATTTGGCGTGGTCGCTGGTCGTAGTGGAACTACTCCGTCGCTGCGATGTCCCGATGTTTTCCCGAGGTTCGTGACGATGGACGTTTTGCTATGCGATTAACTCTATTATCCAAATTTCGATTCGTATTATGTCTTCTGGCGGTCGTGCTTTTGCCGCTAGGGGTTTCAGCCACCACTGTGGTGCCGCCGGAATTTCCGACGCTCGTCAATGAGTCGGATTATATCGTGCATGCCCGGGTGACGGAGGTGAGGAGCGAATGGCGGACGGACCGGCCAA
>CAXBOL010000192.1:0-7806 GCA_963977295.1 uncultured Opitutaceae bacterium | reverse complement strand
ATCGCCGCCATGTTCTCTGCCACCATGAGCAGCATGGACATGGGCCTCAATCACCTGACCGGCATCATCGTGCGCAACTTGTTCCCCCGCTTTCGCGCCCGTCTGGGCTGGGCGAAACCGCAGGAGCAGCAACAGGTGCGCTGGTGTCGTTGGGTCACCACTTCGTTGGGCGCGATAATCATCACCATTAGTATCATCCTCGCCGAACAAGAACGGTTTGTGCTTTTCGATGCCTACTTGATTTTTGCCTCACTCGTTAACTTTCCGGTCTTTCTGCCTCTGCTCGCCGGCATCTTCATCAAACATCTGCCGACCTGGGGCTACGTCGCCATGATGCTCTCTGCCCTCCTGCCAGGCATCACCTCCCTTATCCAGGAGAATCTGGGCTCCCCGGCATGGTCGGTGCAGGAACGCGGGGGCTGGGCGCTGGGCTTCTTTCTGGTCGCACTCTTGATCAGTCTGGCCTTTGCCCGCCATGCCCCGGCGGCGCACCGCCAACGGGAAATCGATTTTGATGCCACCAAGCGCCGCCCGGTTGATTTCGCCCGCGAAGTGGGCACCGATCGTGACGCGGAACAGGCCTCCATGATCGGTCGGGTTGTGCTCGCCACCGGCGTGATATTTCTCGCGTTTCTGGTCGTGCCCAATTCACCCGCCCATCGGTTGGTCGTGCTGGCTTTCGCGGCCTTTGTCATCGCCATCGGCGGGCTCCTACTGTGGGCGTCGCGTCGGTCCCGCCTAAATGCGATCGCCCTGGCCTCCCGCCTTCAGCCTTGCGCGATTCCGCCCGGGGACTAGGCAGACAAGGTGCAACGGATAACGTTAAAAACAGTGGCCGCAGCGGCCGGGGTTCATCCGTCCACCGTTTCTCTCGCTTTGCGCAATCAATCGAGAATTCCAGCGGCCACTCGAAAACGTATCCAGGATCTCGCGGCGAAGATGGGTTACCAACCCGATCCTGTGCTGGGGGCCTTGAACACCTACCGATTGAATCTGAAATCACATCGTCCGGCGCTCGCCATGCTCGGTTGGCTGGTATTTCGCGACAAGCACAGTGCCTCGCGATCCGCTGATTTCGTGACACGATATTTCGAAGGCGCCCGCCAACGAGCCCACGAATTGGGCTTTGCGCTTGATATCGTGGAGAGCGATACCAGTCCGGCGGGGCAAAAACATGCTGCCCGTGTGCTCGAGGCTCGTGGCATTCGCGGAGTCATGCTGCCCCCAGTTCGCCACGGTCAAATATTGAGTCATTTCCCGTGGAATCAGTTTTCCGCCATTTCATTCGGTTACTCACTCGCCAAACCCCATCTCACGCGCGTCACCTTTGACCATGTCAGTGGCATGACCCACATGTTAATGGCGTTGGCAGATCTGGGATACCGGAAAGTTGGCCTGCACATCACCACGGATAGTGATGCCACCGAACGCACGCAGCAGGTGCAAATCCCGCGGGTGCTCGAAGGGGCCTACCTTTCGGAACACACCCGCTTGTTCGGCCCTCCCCCGGCGGTCCTCTACGAGACCGGGGAAGACCATCGGCACCAATTCCGTCGCTGGACCACGGAGCATAAGATGGATGCGGTCATTCTCCACGGCGCGCAGGCCCTCCAGAATCTTCAAGCCACCCAACTCCGCGTTCCAGAGGACTTGGGTGTCGCGTTGTGCATGCGGGATCCGGAAAACTCCACGTATGCTGGCATCGATCAGAATGATCAAGGTATCGGGCGCCAAGCGGTCGATGCCCTGGAAGGACTGCTCCGACATAACCAACTTGGCGAACCCTCACCCAGTATTAGAATTCTGGTGAGCGGAGGCTGGCGGACCGGAAATTCCGTCAGGAGAATCAAACCGAATAGGCGATCCCCCCAACCTCACTAATCGCACACTGCGCGCTCCGGACAAAACCGGCCCTAAGCCAACGGCCACTGATCGCCCGCGCGCTGCATCCAGGCATCCAATTGTTCGCGATGATCGCGCAGCACGGATGCGTGCGCCGGGTCATGTTTGAGATCCCTCATCTCACCGGGATCCAGGTCGAGGTCGAAAAGTTGCTCGTTATTCACGCCGCTCGAATACCGCACATATTTATACCGCGCGGAACGTAACATCCGTCCGCGCACTCCCCCCGATTTCCCGTATTCAGGCGCCAGATCATTTTGACTGATCACAAAGGAATGTCCCGTCGCGCCGGCCCGGTTTTCCACCAGAGAGCGCACACTGCGACCTTCCAAATTCTCGTCCCACGGGATACCCGCATAATCAAAGACGGTTGGGAAAAAATCCAGCGTCGCATTGACCAGATTCCGGGCGTCCCGCCGCCCCATCATCCCGGCACCCGGCGGACGCACCACAAACGGCACTCGGGCACATTCATCGTAAAACAAGGTCTTTTGATTCCAACCATGCGCAGCGGCTCCGTCGCCATGATCACTGCTGAAGATGATGAGGGTATTGCGGTCAGCCCCCACCGCCTTGAGGGTCGCCAGCACCTGACCAATCTGCGCGTCCACCTTCTCGATCAAACGATAATAGCCCCACAAATACTGGCGCCATTTAGCCTCATCCCATCCCTGAGTCGGATAGGTCCGCGCTGAGGCCAGAGACTGGAGTTCCCGAATCACCGCGGGCTCTCCATCGGGCACAGCGAAATTCGCCGGCAAATCAGGGCAGTCAGCAATATCAGGAGGCGAAGCCAGTTCGCCGTTGGGCAACGTCTGTTCCAACCCGGCCAATTTACGGGCCCACTCACAGATGTCGTGCGGGTTCACAAAAGAGGCGACGAGGAAAAAAGGGCGATCACGATCCTGACGCAGGAAGGTCTCGCACTCCCCCGGCAGCTGCGGATCAACACCATTGTTTTTAATGTCCCCCAAATAATCGAAACCGTGCCAATCCCGGTCCTGCACGTCGTGCGGAATGTGCCACTTACCGACATAACCCGTATCATAACCGTGTGCCTTCATTTGTCGGCTGATCGTCGAAACCGCCACCCCCGGGTCGTTGGTATTAAACGTCACGCCGGTTTCGTGCGGCATGCGCCCCGTGATCCAACTCGTGCGCGCAGGCACGCAAATCGGATCGCTGCAATAGGCCCGATCAAAGGACACGCCGTCCCGTGCGATGGAATCCATGGCCGGGGTATGCAGGTCGGCATTTCCCGCGTTACTCATGGCCGAGGCAGTCTGTTGGTCCGTCCAAATGAACAGCACGTTCGGTCGGGATGTGGACGGCTTGGGTTTCGCCATCAATAATTGAGGGTTCACCGCGGCACCCATCAGGCTCGCGGCACCGGCAGTGCGTAAAAAATCTCGGCGGTTTAAGGAAGTCATTGGAGGAAGGGGAGCCGGCATCAAACGTCGAGACTTCGCTTCGAATTCCTCCACGCAAAACCGAGCGCCACCACGGGACTACGCGGTTAAACTCTCCTGCGCCTGATCAACCGCATGCGCCAAGCGTTCACCGCGGCAATACCGCTCAAACTCCGCCAGCATCGCATCCCCGAGGCGTAGACGTTCACTTCCGCGTGATCCCGCAAGATGGGGGGTCAGAAACACGTTGGGCAAACGATACAAAAGCGATTCAGGTGCGGGAGGTTCAGGATAAGTCACGTCGAAGACCGCCTGAAGATCGGGTCGGTCCCGCAATACCCCGCAAACTTCCTCCTCCTTCACCAACACCCCTCGCGCCGTGTTGATCAACGTGGCGTTGGTTTTCATCGAGGCGACCAGTTCCGCAGTCACCAATCCCTTGGTTTCGGGTAAAACCGGCGTGTGAATGGAAACCACACTACTGGTGGAAAATAGCTCCTCCAAGGAAAGTGGCTTGATTTCCAGACGCTGAAACGTCTCCACACTCACGAAGGGATCATAGGCGACGACGTCCACATCATACGCCCTCAGCCGTTCTCTGACCAATCGGCCGATCAGCCCGAGTGAGACCAATCCCACCCTCGATCCGTAAAGCCCTTCGGGCTCAAACGGACGACGTGAAAACGTTTTGGTGTCGCGAGTGCGCCGGTCACTCGCCCAGGCCTGCTTGAGTCCCATCACCATCGCCGCCACCGAGTATTCCGCCACGGGCACGGCATTGGCCGCCGCCGCCGTGGTCAGTAGAATGTCTCGTGCCCAAAATTCCGGCGTCGTCATTCGTTTCGAACTGCCGGCGCCATAAAACACCCCCTTCAAATTGGGGAAGCGGCTCAACATCGCCCCATCCATGACAGGCCCGCCCCAACTAGTGAGCAGCACCTCGACCTCCCGAGTCCACGGATGCTCGTTCGCCAGCAATTCCACCGTCTCGATCGGCGGATGCACCAACCGCCCCGAGCGGCTGGCACGTTCCACGCCAGCAGTCCCAAAGACTTCCATTAATATGCCGTGTGGCATCACAAACGCGACGGACGGACGGCGATCAGAATCTGACATACAGCAGGGGGGCTTGAAGGTTTGAACCAAATTCCTTCCCCACCGACTGGCCCCGAATTAGGAGCAGCCGATGGGAACGAGGATCGAAGCGAACTACGGCGTTCGAGATTAGAAACGGTAGCGGACGCGCGCCAAAAGATTGGTCGGAGCACCGGGTCGCACCGCGGTGCGTGAACTCGAGGCCTCGACATAGTCTTCATCAAGCGCGTTTCGTAGGTTCAGATCGAAGGACCAATTGTCCTGCGTATAACTGACGCTCAAATCGATGCGCGTATAGGAATCCAGCGTGAAGGTGTTGTTCGCATCACCCACCCGATCCGAAATACTAATCAGACCGCAGCCGAGTCCTAACCCGGTCAAGGGACCGGACTGAAACGTGTATTTGTTCCAAAGGGTAAACGTGCGTTCCGGAGTATTGGCCAACCGCAATCCGAGACGGGCTGGATTCACATCTCCGGACACCTCTGCATTGATAAACGCAGCCGACCCCAGCAGCTGCCAGCCCTTCATCGGACTCGCAGTAAGATCGATCTCCAGTCCGTTACTTGAACTTTCACCCGACTGCAGGCGATATCCGACTCGATTCGGATCAGATTGCAGCACGTTGTTTTGCACGAGATCAAAATAACTGAAGGTCGCGGCCAATCGACTATCCTCCGTCTCGAACCGAATCCCGGTTTCGAACAATTCGGAGGTCACCGGATCAAACGTGGTCCCATCCGGATCCGCGACCGTCGAGGCGACTTGAATCTCGGAATTGACCGCGTAAACGGAGACCCGATCACGAGGCAACCAGACGACGCCATAACGGGGATTGGGCGCGTCGCCCCCACTTCGTGCAATCGTATTGGCCCGGAAATTATTAGTGCGATTGGCGAATTCCGCGAATCGGGCCCCGGCCAATAGCGTCAGTCGGTCTTCAAATAGAAACGCCTGCTCCTGCACATAATATTCCCGATACCAGGTCGTCGTCGCCGTGTTGGACGAGGACGCAAAAGTCCCCGGCGTGGCGAGACCATGTTGGGGATTCACACTCGCGATCCGAGCCAAAGTCGCCCGCTCAATCGCCCCACCTGAGAGGTTGCGGCCATATTCGTATCCCGCCAACAACTTGTGCCGGATTGCGGCCGTGGCAAAATCGAAGAGAAAGTCCGCCTGCAGATATTCATTATCCACGTAGTTGTCCTGCCGCGACACCCGTCGGTTTACCCAGAGCCCATCCGCGGTCACACCCGTTTGATCCACCACATCACCAAACTCGTCAGTGGCATTATCGCGATAGGCCAACCTGGCGGAGAAATGTTCTCCTTTCGAATACAACGCTTCGTAACGTTGGGTAAAGGTCTGGACGTCGTTGAATGAAAAGTCTTCCCCATAATAGGTTTCGGGCCCGACCGCCAGGGGCTTGGTGCCGAAAGCCAAAATCCCGTTGTAGGGCAGACGCGTATCATCGAGATATTCCCATTCTGCGATTAACTTCAGCGACTTGGTCGCTTGAAAGGTCACGATCGGGGACACAAACGTCCGATCGATAAAGAACTGGTCGATGTAGGACTCCGAATCTTGCCAGGCCCCCGTCAATCGATAGGCCAGCGGGCCGTCCCCCAAGGGTCCCGTGGAATCCACCACCACCCGTTTGAACGAATCACCGCCTGCCTGTACCTCAAGACTGCCGCCAGCCTTGGCCTGCGGGAGTTTGGAAAGAATGTTCATCGCGCCTCCGGGAGATGTGCGACTCATGATCACGGAAGCAGGACCCTTCGCGATTTCGATCCGATCAAAGTTCGCGGTATCTCGAGGCGCCCGCCCCGTGTCCCGAAATCCGTTCTTAAAGGGAATACCGGTCGTAAACCCTCGCATTTCAAATCGATCCCCCCTTGAGTTGTTGCCCTCGGTCACGCCGCTGGTGTAACGCAGCGCGTCCGCCATCACGAGAGTCTGCTGATCCGAAATGAAAGAGTTATTGATGACCTGAATCGATTGGGGTGTCTGCCGAATCGGCGTGCTGGTCTTGGTGCCTGACACGGAATTTTGCGACCGATAACCCTCCGCGACGTCTTCGGTCAGCACAAACGGAGACATCACAATCGTGGCATCGTTCGGCCCGGGAGCGGACTGCTGCGCGTATGAAAAGGACCATCCAACACTCGTGAGAAGTGTAATGATAATGCGGCGAGTAGGGATCGATGAAAGGAGTAACATGAGGCTAAAGGGGCTAAATTCTAGGAGATAGGTCAGCTAACGAAACGAGGTGTATCCTGTCCGGATCCGGGTTAAAGCCCCTCGTTAGTCACTCCATTGCGCAAATGATCCCTGATTACCAAGCTCCATCAAACCACTCCTATTTTACCGGACCGCCCCCCCTTCGTCCTAAAACTCGATCCCACGCTGGGCCATGATGCCGTGATTAAACGGGTGCTTCAATTCCCGCATATCCGAAACCAAGTCTGCCTGCTCCACCATCTCCGACGGTGCATCACGTCCCGTGATGATGACGTGCAATTCTTTTCTTTTTGTCCCCAAAACCGCCACGATATCCGCCACTGCCAGATACCCCAGATGCATCACCACATTCAGTTCATCCAGCATCACGAGATCCACTTCCGGATCCGCCATTGCGGTTAAAGCCAAGGCCCACCCTTTTTCGCACAACGCGATATCACCCGCTTTGTCCTGGGTATCCCACGTGAATCCGCCGCCGACCGCGTGCCACGTTAAATTCGGGCCCCGTAAAATGTGCTCCGCATGATCAGGCGTAGCTTTGATGAATTGAATGACCACGACCTTGCCGCCGTGCGCGAGCATTCGCGTCACCACCCCAAATCCCGCCGTGGATTTTCCTTTGCCGTTGCCGGTATTCACGATGATGAGACCGCGTTTGTCTTTCGCGGCGCGCATCTTGGCGCGCATCTCGGCCTGCAAAGCCTGCATGGATTCCCGGTGCTGAGATTCTTCTTCGTTCATGGTAAAGTTAAAATAAGTCCTGATGCCGTGCTCATGCTGACCCCAAACACTTCCCGCACGCGAGGAGCCGTCAGCACGTCTTCCGGCGTCCCCACCGCTTGGAGCTCGCCTTGATTCAACATCACCACCCGATCCAAACAATGCGCGATGCGCAAATCGTGGAGCGAGAAAAAGACCGTCGCTCCCCGTTGGGTCAGCTCGCGCGCCAACACCAACACTTCCAACGCGTGCCGCACATCGAGGGCAGCCAGCGGTTCATCCCACAAATGCAACGGCGCCTCCGTCACCAATGCCCGCGCCAACAAGACCCGATGGCGTTCGCCCCCCGACAATTGATTCACCGGTCGATCCGCCAACGCCTCCAACTTCATCCGGGCCAACGCATCGTCGACGCCTTTCCCATCATCGCCGAACG
>CAXBOL010000191.1:0-7811 GCA_963977295.1 uncultured Opitutaceae bacterium | reverse complement strand
CCCCACGATCACTCTGACGTCCAATTGTCGCATGTTTTGGGTGGCCCCGCGATCGGCCAAATCTACGGTGGTGACCCGACAATTTACTTTCGCCAAGGCGGCAGTGAGCTGGCCGCGCGACGTGCCCAATTCCAAGACTTGGCGACCGGCGAAGTGGCGAGCTCGATCAATAATTGCGGTCGAGATATCGTGATGCATCGCCCAGCCGGGTATTCCCCATTGGCCCAAATTGCCCAGCCAGCGGAATTCATCAAGAGGGTGTTGCGAGGGTATCAACTGCAGGCGCCCCGCGGCAATGTCCCCGCGGGGACCGTAGTCAATTTTAGTTTCGAATGCGCGGGCGAAGGGAAACTCGTGTAACGGAATCGGAGCTGCGATCAAATTTAGAGCTCCAGCAACGACTCCCTGTTCGTCCATATCCTCACATCCATCGTGTCCCGTTGGCAGCGGCTGTTGTTCCAAGATCGCGAGCATCCGGGGGAGATAGTGTTGCCCAGGCCCCACTGAGAGCAGTCCCGAATACGGTCGTTGATCGTCCGGCACAAAACGTTGATAGTCTCCATACAGTGCTGGTTTTTCCCAGCGGAGGTCATCGTGAGTCAGTCGGGCGGGATCTCGTCCCGAGGCCCAATCTTCAAACCACTTGGGGAAGTCGGTGATGACCATGTCTCCATCGAGGATCCACTCCGGGGCGTCGGGGCGCACGCGTTCGGGGAACCACTTCCACCAATAGCCGAATCGGGCCGGAGGGCAACCGGCCGCACGCAGGCACACCGCCAGGGGGGCGTTGTCCGATTCACTCAGCGGCCACCATTCCACCGGTTGGCTGGAGGCCGCCAGAATGGCGCGGGCTCGCCTCGCCCCAATGGCGTGGGTGCAGAGGCAATAATCGACCCGGTCGCCAAACAACGCAGTGGCAGTGGCCAGGGCGGTTTTGTTACTTCATCATCCAATCCGGCACCTTTTATCCAGCGAATTACAGGCCGACTTCCGGTGGAAAATTGATGTCCCACCAGGGATGCCCGCGTGCGGGCGTCTTCGTTGGCTAGCTGCACCGATCGAGCTTCGATCCAACGGGCCGGCCTGAACCGTTGCAAATGAGCCAGCGCTTTTCTCAGCCTCAACTTGAGGCCAGGGCGGCCAAAGGATAAGAAGTCAATCCATGAAAGAAGGTTAGCCATTGGACGGATTAGGACAACGGCGACGATAATTCATCGGGAGTTCCGAATTCGGGGAGTTCGCAATGGCTGAAGTTTTACCTTCGTCGGGTTGGATACGGGTCAATGGCGACCGATTTACTTAGACTTAAAACGGAACGTCAGGAGGTCACCCCCGATCTCTAATGCAACCTTGGGAAACGATGATCAGCACAGAGGCATGGCCGTTTCGATCAATTGGGCCCAGAACGAGGAGCCGGACGGAATGGCGGTGTCGTTGAAGTTGTATTTTGGATGGTGCACCATGGCACCGTCGCCGTTACCGACCAAAATGTAGGCGCCGGGTCTCTCTTCCAACATGAAGGCAAAGTCCTCTCCTCCCATGATGGCGGCGGCGTCGGTCTTGACGTTCTCTGGCCCGGCGACTTCGGCGGCGATTTGCGCGGCAAAAGCGGTTTGCTGAGGGGCGTTGACCATGACCGGATAGCCCTGATGGTATTTGATTTTGGTGGAGGCACCGAACGCCTGCGCGGTGAGATCACAGATGGACTTGATGCGAGTCTCGGCGAGCTCGCGAATGTCTTTGTCCATCGTGCGAACCGTGCCGCGGAGCTGCACCCGCTCGGGGATGACGTTGTAAGCATCGCTTTCGGTGCGGAAGGACGTGACCGAAACGACGACCGCTTTGAGGGGATCGGCGTTGCGGGAAGCGATCGATTGCAAGGCGACGACGATATGTGAAGCCACAAGGGTGGTATCGATCGCTTCGTGAGGTTTGGCGGCGTGTCCGCCGAGACCGGTCACATCGATCGTGAACTGATCGGTGGCGGCAAAGAAGGCACCTTCGCGGATGGCAAATTGGCCGATGGGGATGCCGGGCATGTTGTGCATGCCGTAGACCTCTTGAATGCCGAATTCGTTCATCATCCCATCGGCACACATTTCACCCCCGCCGCCGCCGCCTTCTTCGGCGGGTTGAAAAATCACGACCGCGGTGCCGTCAAAGTTGCGGGTTTCGGCAAGGTATTTAGCCGCGCCGAGCAACATGGCGGTGTGACCATCGTGACCGCAGGCGTGCATCTTGCCGGCGGTCGTGGAGGCGTAGGGCAGACCGGTGTCTTCGTAGATGGGGAGAGCGTCCATGTCGGCGCGCAGTCCGATCACTTTATCGCTGGTGTTTTGGCGGCCCTTGATGACGCCGACGACGCCGGTTCGCCCGATCCCGGTTTTGATCAAATCGCAGCCAAACGCTTTGAGCTTTTCTGCGACCAGAGCGGACGTGCGATGAGTGTCGAACAGGATCTCAGGATGCTGATGAATGTCCTGTCGCCACTTGGCGATCTCGGGTTGGAGTTCGTTGATACGGGGGATAATCGGCATGACGGAACGGTGCCCAGATGCGCGGGAGGAGCAATCTCGATATCAAAATCAATTGGCGAATCAGGTTGGATTCCTCGCTAACCGCATAGTCGTTCAGGGGGGGCGGCTTCGCTGGGTCAGCAGGCGTTTTTTTTCACCGCGAAGGGCACGAAGGGAGCGCGAAGGGGGAAATCGAGTCTGGCGGGAAATGACGGAAAAACTTCTGCGCGGCGCAGTCGGGAGTAGAGGGCAAGGTGACAGATGATGGAGAACGCGTTGGATGCGAGGTGATGCAGCACAGTGAACGGTGAACTGAGCCGAATTTTTGGCCACCAAAAGGCACAAAATTCTAAACTGTTGTGGACCCGAATAGAGCGCCTATGGGCGCGCCACTGTCGTCCGGGTGCTCCGACCCATTTCTTCGTGCCTCTTCGTGGCAATTCCAACTATTCGAGCTGACGGTTTGTCTCCCTTGACATGTTTTTTCAAAGATTGGCGATGCCATTTTAGTCACGACACCGTGTGCTGCATCTCTTGGCACTCGGCCCGTAAAGCCCGCCCCACATTTGGCATCCGCCTAAACTTGTCTCTGCCTTGGATGTGGGAGGGGGGGTATACCCCGACTTCGGTCTGACCGGCGGTCTCCGAACCGGTCGGGGTGTAAACCCCCTCCTACATTGGCATCTGAGGAGTTCTGCATTATCTGCCATACGTCCCTTTATACCGGACATCTTGGTGATGGCCGAGCTGGAGCTCGGCGTTCCCAAGGGGCGCGTCAGCCTGCGGCGCGCCCAGCGGTCACGCCCTACCTTTGTTGATGCCTGCTGACGCGGTGGGTTGATCGAATACGCCGGGGCTAATTTTTGTTTTCCGAAAGGTAAGTCTGCAGGGTGCTCTTCATTTCGCGGCGGAGGAGCAGGAGGCCGATAAGGTTGGGCAGGGTCATGAGCACGATGGCGACGGACGCGAGGTTCCAGATCAGGGTGGTGTCGGAAAATGAAGCGAAGAAAAACCCGAGCACGTAGACGATGTGGTAATATTTAACCGAACCGACGCCGAAGAGGTAGACCATCGCCCGGTCACCGTAGTAGCTCCACGCAATGGCGGTGGAGAAGGCGAAGAGGAGCAGCCCGACCGCGACGATCGTGCGGCCGAATTCGCCGAAGATTCCGCGGGCGAACGCGGCGGAGGTCAGCTCGGCCGAGTGCAGGAGGGAACGGCCCGAAATATCGAGCTTGGGCGTGGTGATTTTGCCGTCGGCGACCTGAATGGAGCCGGATAGGAGATCGCCGGCGGCGTTGCGAAAGACCACGTCCTCGGCCACCGATCGGGAACTAATTAAAGTCACGGAGTCATCCGCCAATTTACCCGCGGCGATTGCCAGTGAGCCGGTGTAAGGCTGGGCGGCTGAAGCCTCATCGCCGTTGAGGAAACCAAAGAGGGCGGTTTTGTCGGCCGGGGCGGTATCGGTCCAGTGGCCGGCCACGATGGCGACATCGGTGGATTGAAAGTGGTTGGGCAGTTTTTCGGTCCATACCCCGGACGCGAGAATGACCAGCCCGGTGAGCGTGCAGATGCAGATCGTGTCAATAAACGGTTCCAAAATGGACACCATGCCTTCGGACACGGGCTCGTTGGAACGGGCGGCGGCGTGGGCGATGGGGGCGGACCCTTGTCCCGCCTCGTTGGAGAACAAGCCACGGTTGACGCCCCGATTGAACGCAAAGGCGAAGGAGGCACCGAGGAAGCCCCCGACGGCGGCGCTGCCGGTGAAGGCGGTTTTGAACACGAGCAGGAAAGACGGGATCACATTTTCCCAATGCGTTACGATCACGCCGAATGCGCCGACCAAATAGAGTAGAGCCATGAACGGCACGACCTTGGAGGTGACGGCTGCGATCCGTTTGATCCCGCCGATGATGACGAGCCCGAGCAGGACCGCCAATATGCCCCCCGTAATGATGGGCTTGATACCGAAGGCCGCGTCCATGGCCTGCGCGATATTATTGATCTGAGGCAGGTTGCCGGTGCCGAAGGAACTGATGACGGTGGCGACGGCGAAAATGACAGCGAGCCACTTCAAGTTCAAGGCGCGATCCATGAAATACATGGGGCCTCCGGCCATCGAACCATTGGGAGTTTTGACGCGGTATTTGTGCGACAGGGTGACTTCAACAAACTTGGTCGTCATGCCAAAGAAGGCGGTTGCCCACATCCAAAAAAGGGCGGCGGGACCACCCAGATAAATGGCAAATGCGACCCCGCCAATGTTGCCCGTGCCGACGGTGCCTGAAAGCGCGGTGGCGAGTGCTTGGAAGTGGCTCGTATCGCCCGGCATCTGGCGTTTGTCCTCTTTGCCCCGGACAATACGCAGGGCACGGCCGAAGAAACGCAGTTGGGGAAACCCAAGATAGAGGGTGAAAAACAGCCCGGTGCCGAGGAGCACGTAGGGAAACCAGAACGCGCCGCCCAACAGGCTGTCGAGACGCAGTAGAAGATCGTTGAGGAAGTTCATAAACGGGCAAGTGGAGGTCGGGCAGACCGGTGGCAGGTCGGCCCACCGTCGGGGGTGTGCAGACGTTTTAAGGAAGAACCGATCACGGCAATGGGAAAGCAGAGGCTGCGCCAAAATCGAGAGGGGAACGGTCCCGAGGAATTTTCATGAACATTCAGCGCGACATTTTCGAGTAGACTGCTCCCTTAGAGGGAGCGCGCCCCCGGTCGTTGCGGCCGACGCGGTTCGGCGGTTCGCGCGGTAATCCCCTTGCCCATGAAATTTGGAATTAACTGTGTGATGAAACCTTGGGAATGGAACGGGTCCGCCCTTTGGCGACTCAGTCGGATGATCGCTCTGTTGAGCATGGCTGGAGTAGTTTCGGCGGCGGAAATCCCGCTGGGAAAAATAACCGAACTCGGCATTCCGGTGCGCGGCGTGGGGTGGGTGCGCTTACATCCCGGAGCACTGCCGGATGGATCGCCCTCGTTGTTGATATCAATGGGGCAACATGCGAGCGGACTGTTCGTGCTCGATGTCGATTTGGAGACCGGGCATTGCCGGCAATTTGGTGCGAACTGGGATGAGGCGGCGCTGGCCTCGGCGAGTTATCGCAGCCCGCGGACCGGGATACTTTACGTGGGATCGGCCTATGCGGGGCATCTGCATCGCTACGATCCGGCACATCCAGACAAAGGACTGGTGGACTTGGGGCCGGTCGATCCTGAACTGGCGACGTTTCCGACCGGAATCGCCGAAGGCCCGGACGGGAAAATTTACGTGGGGGCTTATCCAGGGGCGGCATTGTCGGTGTTTGATCCCGCTACCGAAACGTGGACGCGGCACGGTCGTATGGATGAAGTGGACAAATACTACCGCGTGGTCGTGGGCGATGACGGCACCATCGCAGGCCAGATCTACAGCACGCATTGGCACATCGTTATTTTTGATCCGGAGTCCGGCACCCCGAAACGGGTCGGACCGTCGATTGCGGAGCCGACCAAGGCGAAGCTAAAATTTCACTTCTACAAAGGCACGGACGGGTTGCTGTATTTGGATAGTTTTGACGGTGCGTTTCGTATCCAAGGCGTGGAGGCAAAGCCCATCGACACGGCGGAACTGCCGCCGGAAATGCCCGGGATCGAGGCGGCTTACGCCAACGGATATCAGGCCTTGCCGGCGCTCGCGGACGGCCGGACGGTGGAGTGGGCGGATCCCGACTCAATCGAGTTCCGGGAGTTGCGACTGAAAACGCCCGGGGGGGCGGATGAAGATGAGATTTTGCAACTCGATTGGCAGGGCGGTGGTTCGGAGTTGTGGACGGTTCACCTCGGCCCCGACGGACGAATCTACGGGAGTAGTATGTTGCCGGAGCGCTTTTTCAGCATCGATCGAGACGGACAGAATAGTGTCGACCACGGACAAGTGAGTCGGTCGCTCGGAGAGGGGTATTCGATGGTGAATTTCGATAGTGGAATCATGGCGATTGCCTCGTATCCCAAGTCACGAATTTCGCTCTACGATCCGCGCTTACCTTATCGGTTTGGCACGGGACCGGGGTCGAATCCCTTGGATATCGGACGGGTTGACGATGTGGGGGATCGGCCTCACGCGAGTGTGACGACGCCAGACGGTCGGCTCTGGGTGGCTTCGGCGCCGGAATACGGGTTGATCGGGGGCACACTGTCGTGGCTCGACCCCAAGACGCTGGCGCGCGGAAGTCATCGCGACATCGTGACGGACTGCACCCCGTTTTCGATGTTGTGGCTGCCGGAACTTGAGCGGCTGTTGGTGGGGTTCATCGTCGAACCCGGCACCGGGCGGGCGACGCGAGCGAAGCGGGGTGGGTATGCGCTGTGGGACCCGGAGACGGACCAAGCGACCTACATCGGAGATTTTGGCGATGCGGATTTGGCAGGGGCGGTTTCGCTGGCCCCGGGACCGAATGGATTGGTTTACGCCATCAGTGGGCGCAATCCGCGGCTGATCACGCATTACAATGCGGTTCCGGCTCCGAGTCGTTTACTGCTGCTGGATCCGGCGGAAAAAACGGTGATCGCAACGGCGGAGATCCCCGCATCGTGGGGGCCTATGCCGTTTGAGTCAGCCAATACCCTACGGATTGACTCGGATGGCACGCTCTACGGGACCACGTCGCAGACGGTGTTCCGAATCACTCCGGGCACTGTCGAAATCACGCCAGTGGCGAAAATTACTGATGGCGACGCCAGTGTGATTGGCCCGATTTACGACGGGGAACTGTTTTTTGCGACGATCTATCGATTAAGAAAACTCCAACTGGGGAAGGAAGACTAGGGGACTGTTTCTGAGCTGGAGTAATTCAGTTATACGATCAGCTCGATCAAATTAGACTCTGTTAAACGCAGAGTCGCCAAGCCACCAAGATCGCAAAGGTTTGTTGATAAGTGACCTATATCATCACGGCGATTGGACTTAAACCATTCCACCCGGTCGGACTTTCGGGTGCATGCTGGGCCATTTATACCATCAGCCCGAGGCCATCAGGTCTTAACGGAACGTGAGGCCCGGTTTACCGGGATATATCGCGTAAAGAAGTGAGCCAGAGGAATGTCTGAGATGGCCACAAAGAGGCACGAAAAGGCACTAAGATTTTCGGCAATTTTTGTGCTTCTTCGTGGCAATTGACTTTCCAAGTTCTTTCTCGTTAGGGAACGAAGAGAACGAGGCCACCTCACCGCGTTCATCGCGTGGGAGCACGGCTCCTACATTTTACAAACCCTTTCGTGTTACTTCGTGTCCTTCGCGGTTAATCCCCACAG
>CAXBOL010000190.1:0-7897 GCA_963977295.1 uncultured Opitutaceae bacterium | reverse complement strand
GACCCGGTCAGCCAACCTGCAGTTTGGACCGCTTGATGCGATGACCGAGGCCGGACGTGACGCGCGGGGCTTCACCTGGCTGACCCACCTGCGGCAGGATCTTCGATATGGGGTGAAGATGTTGTTCAAGCACAAAGGGTTCACCGTCGTCGCGGTGATGACATTGGCCCTCGGGCTCAGCGCGAACATCACGATCTTCTCGATGATCGATATCTTCTTCTTTCAACCTTTGGAAGTGAGAGAACCGGATCGGTTGGTCGTGATGACGCGCGACGATCCGGAAAACCAGTTCGCCGGAGCGATCTCCTGGGCCGACTATGAAGATTACCGTGATGAAGTTCCGGGACTGGAGCACGCCATCGCGAGCCTAATGCGGCCCGTGCACTTGAGTTGGCCGGGCCAGCAACCGCACCGCACGTGGATCGAAAATGTGAGCGGCAACTATTTTTCCGCTCTCGGTGCGCGGCCTCAGTTGGGACGCCTGTTCTTACCCGGTGAAGGAGAAAAGCCCGGGGCGGATCCCATCGTGGTGTTGTCTTTCACCTATTGGCGGGACCGGTTGGGCAGTGATCCGTCCGTGATTGGCCGAATGATGGCCATCAACGGAAAACCGTTTGAGGTCGTGGGGGTGGCGGCGGAAAAATTCAACGGGGCGCAGTGGGGCCTCGGCCCGGCGGGGTGGGTGCCTGCCAGCATGATATCGGTGCTGTATGGCTGGCCGGAATCCGTCTTCACGGATCGCAACTGGGGTTCATTCCGCATCAGTTCGTATTTGGCTCCTGGTTACGATGTCGATCGAGTGGGCGCGGAGCTCGCCGTGGTCGACCAGCGACTGGCGCCGTTGCACGGGGTGGGAACGATGGATGGCGTGGTCACGCGGGTATTGCCGGAGCAGTTGGCGCGGCCTGATCCTAGTATAAGTGGGTTCCTGCCTTTGGCGGCAGCGGTGTTTTTGGCGCTGGTGCTGTTGATCCTGCTGATAGCCTGCGCCAATGTCGCCAACCTCCTGTTGGCCCGCGCGGCATCCCGACGTCGGGAGTTGGGCATCAGGGCGGCGGTCGGTGCCAGCCGCGGTCGGCTCACCCGCCAGTTGTTGACCGAAAGCATGTTGCTGGCGGTGATTGCAGGGGCGGTCGGATGGGGCCTCAGTTATGTGGCATCGGCGGCGCTTTCCGGGCTCTCACCCAGTGGGGATGTGCCGCTCGCGACCGAAGCGGTGCAAGGCAGTGCGTGGATCGGAATCTTTGCGGTCGCGGTCTCCTTGTTGGCTGGAGTGGTGACGGGCTTGTTGCCCGCGCTGCGCGCGACGAGGGGTGATCTGCACGCGGTGATGAAAGCCGGGAGTGGACCCGGGGGCGGCGGCAAGAGCCATTGGATGCGCAACGCCTTGGTGATGTCGCAGATTACTTTTTGCACGATCGTGTTGATTGCCGGGGGATTGTTCATGCGCAGTTTAAGCCAGGCGGCGGAGATTCCCTTGGGCTTCGATCCGCAGAATTTGGTCACGGCTTCATTGGATCTGGATTTGCAGGGCTATGAACGGGAAAGAGGAAAACTATTTCTCAAACAATTGACCGAAGATCTGCGGGCGATTCCGGGTGTGGCATCTGTGGCGATGGCCAATGTGTTGCCGATGAGCACCGTCCCGGGACTCCGGAATGTGGCCGATATCAATGCCCCGTGGCGAGAAGGGGGCGGCGGGCGCGTGGGAGAGGTGCAGGCTGCGAGTAACATCGTGGACGAACATTTTATCGCCACCACCCGGGCGACGTTGTTGCGCGGCCGGAGTATTACGGAACAGGATACGGCGGAAGCTCCGCCGGTGGTTGTGGTCAACGAGGCCTTGGCGCTAAAACTCTGGCCCGGGCTTGATCCGCTTGGTCAACGCCTCGCATTTGACGATAAATCGCTCGAGGTGATCGGTGTGGTGTCGACCGGTAAATACGTGATGATCAGCGAGGCGCCGCGTCCGGCCTTCATGTTGGCCTATGCTCAGTCCTACAATCAGCCGGTGACCCTGTTCATCCGCACGCAGATCGATCCGGTGACCGTGTTGCCAGAGGTGCGCCGGGTGTTGCAGCGACTCGATCCTCAGTTGCCGATTTACAGTGCTCAAACCATGGAAGAACATCTACGCACCGCAGCCTTCGGATTCATGCCATTCCGGATGGCGGCGTATTTGTCCGGGGCGCAGGGACTGGTTGGTCTGCTGCTGGCGATTATGGGTGTTTACGGGGTGGTGGCGTATTCGGTGAGCCAGCGAACGCGAGAGATCGGGATCCGGCTCGCGTTGGGCGCGGAGCGGCGCGACGTGTTTCAACTAGTCGTCAAGGGCGGACTGAGACTGATCATCTTTGGCTTGGGGCTCGGGTTGGTGATGTCCCTCGGATTGTCACATGTCTTGGCGGGGCTGTTGGTGGGGCTCGATCCCCTCGATTGGCCGGTCTTTGGCAGTGTCACGTGCCTGTTGTTGGGCATCTCTTTTCTGGCCTGTTATTTGCCCGCGCGACGGGCGATGGCGATTGATCCCGCCATCACGTTGAAGTGCGAGTAGATGAGCTTTCGCGGCGACCTCGCGCAGGGGGTCGCTTGTGACCAGAGGCAGACTCACGGGGGAGAGGTTTTTTGCCCCGATTTGAATGGCCGCTCTGACGCGTGCCGGGGTGTGATACCAGCAGCCCGTTTAAATTAGACTGATTTGAACGCAAAGTCACCAAGCAGGTAAGAACGCAAAGTTCAGCAGTTTAATGACTTACTGCCCAACTCTTCGACTCCGTGCGTTGGTGTTAAAGGCTAAATCCAAGCGGTGATTGGTTTGAGCCCTTCCTCCCGTCGGTCGCATGTGATCCCCTTAGTTCGAAGCAGCAGATTTTGCAGGAACGTCAGGCCCGATTTACCGGAAATATAGGGCAAGCAACTGGGATGAATTTACAAAAGAGAACGAGGCCAATCTCGTGTATGCTAGCGCGTGGGCTTTAACCCTCCTTCCTTTCCTACGTTCCCTTCGGTGAAACCTGCAGGCCGTCTGACGGAAGTTTACGTTCAAGTTCCCGGAGAGGGAATCGCCGACGCCGAGGCCCCTCCTTCGCTGAAGCTTCGGCGGATGGTATGCCCCGCGTTAGCTCTTACGCACGCGGTCTTTTTCTTCTTCGCATTCCTCTTCCAAGCGTTTGCGTTCGCTCGCGAGTTGCGGGCGTAGCTCCTCGAAGGCGTCGCGATCGCGATTCTTCCGGGCCTCGTCGATTTTTTGTTTTAGGAAGATTTCGCGCTCTGCGATTTTGCCCTGATAGAGGGTGTCAATCTCGGCCAACTTGGCCTTTTTTTCCTTCGTCAAGGGTTTGGCCGTGTCGGGGTCCGACGCGGCAAGTCTTTCCATGGCGAGTTCGTAGGCGCTTTTCATGGGACGGGTATCAGGCCAATTGCACGCCAATGACAAGCACGACCACAGAAATCAATGGTGGCCCCCACCACGTGCCGGTTTTGGACTCCCATCTTTGGGTGTAGCCGTAGACCATGGATCCCAGCACGAGCAGCAGTCCGATCGGTCCCCAGTGGTCCCACCGAAATTGGGCGGGGTGCGTCAACAGCGGCACGGTGATCACCGATTCGAGGAATCTTTGCATGGCAAGCAACACCACCGCCGCTGCGTGATTGAAGAACAAAGCAAACGGCGGCATGCCCAACCATCCGAACACCAACGCGGTGAACCCTCCGACGATGGCCACGCTGGCGGCCGGAATCAGGATCAAGTTGGCCAAGAAAGCGAATGGGGTGAACCAGCCGAAAAACGCGATCCCGCTGATGAGTCCGATCAAGGTCGCTGACCACGCCAACCCGACCACTCGGAGCAGGTTTTCCCAGCCGATCCGGATCCATTTTTGGCGATCCGTCAGCGACATCTCGGGCAGATCCCGCCACAGCCGGAAGCGATCCCGGAGATGATCTCCCAACGGCAAGCCATAGAGGAGCAGGGCGAAAACGATACCATAGCTCATTTGAAACCCCGCGGAAAACAGCTGCATCGGATCCACCAGCAGAACGAGCAACGCGGATCCGGCAATGGCCGCAATCGCATTGCGAGGGGCGCGCAGCACGCTGGCGGCCAGCACGCAGGTAATCATCAACCAAGCGCGCACCGCCGAAGGAGTCAGTCCGATAAGATCAACGTAGAATCCGACCAACACGGTGCTGGTCAGGAAAGTGGCGGTGCGGGGTAGCCGGACCACCCGCAGAGTGCCAAACAACGCGCCGGCAATTATGCCGATATGGAGCCCACTGATGGCAAACAAGTGCATGGTGCCACTGCGCACGAACAGCGATTTGTCGTCCGGGTCGAGGAGATGACGTTCCCCCAACAACATGGCGCGCAAGGCTCCGGCGAGCTCGGGATGATTTTCCAGGCCGAGCGAAAGCGCTTCACCGCCGACTTGTTTGATGTGGTCTCGGTGACGCGCCCAGATGGTGGCAGGGGTTACAATCCGATCGAGGCGGCCGCGGATGAGACTGAAATTGAGGCCGGCATCGATCAGGTAAGCATTGAAATCGTCACGATCAGTCGACTGGCGAGGCAGAGGTTGAAGGTGTCCGATCACTTGCATTACGCTGGAGCGGGAGACGGTATTGAATTCGGGAGTGCTTCTTACCCGAACGTAGATGCGCTGTCCCACTAGGTCCGTCAGGTGATCTGGCGAGCCTTGGACGGTGGCGATATAACTGTGCGAACTGAAATGAGGGGGGCGTTCAAATTCCCGATCGACCCGCACGGTCAGACTGGCTTCACGGGCCGGTAAATCGGCCCAATCGGGCAGACGATCGCGGCGCAATTCGTGGTAGATGCAGCCGACGGAGATCATAGCGATGAGGAAGCTGGCGGCCCATCCCGGTTGAGTGTGTCTGACCAGCATCACGGTCATACTGGCGGCGGCGATAGCCAGACCAATCAACAAGGGAATTGCGAGGGGTTGGTGGCTGGAATTGGCGACTGCCAATCCGGTAGCGAAGGGAATGACCACCCACAATAGAGGCGCGCGGTGGCCGAGAGAAGAACGGGCGGGAATCACTAAGATCGTCGAATCGTTAAAAGCTCGGCTTTCATTTTGGGGCGGACCTGATTCATCTGGTGCAGACGAATTATGGAAACCTCAGACAATAAAACCCTGTTTGGCGAGAGCGAGGGAGTCCCGGAGGCCGGAAACCCGGAGGGGAGGGGATCGATTGCCCATCAACCGCTGGCCGCCCGCATGCGGCCGCAGGTCTTGGGGGATATCGTCGGACAGGAACACCTCACGAAAGAGGGGAGTTTGTTGCCCCGCCTCATCTCGACCGATCGATTTGGCAGCTTGTTGTTTTATGGTCCGCCCGGTTGCGGCAAAACCAGTTTCGCGGAAGTCATTGCCCGGGAGACGAAGAGTCGTTTCGTGCGGATCAACGCGGTGATGTCCAACGTGGCGGAGCTGCGGGAAATCCTTGGTCTGGCGCGGAAGATGCCGGAAGCCCGCACCTTATTGTTCATCGACGAACTGCATCGCTTTAACAAAGCCCAACAGGATCTCCTCTTGCCCGACGTCGAAGAAGGCAACGTGCGCCTGATCGGGGCGACGACCCACAATCCCGGCTTTTATGTGAATCCACCGCTGCTGTCGCGGAGCCATCTTTTTCGGCTGGAGCCGCTTTCGACGGAAGCCGTGGCGTCGGTCTTGCGACGAGCATTGACGGACGAAGAACGCGGACTGGGAGAGCGGAGGCTTACAGCGGACGACGCGGTCTTGGCGGATCTCGCGGTGTTGTGTGATGGCGACCTGCGCCGAGCGCTGAACGCCCTCGAAGTCATTGCGCTGAGTCTCGAGGGTAAATCAGTGATCGAGGTGTCGGAATTGGAGTCGTTCGCCCGCGAGCGGCGGATCCGCTATGACGCTAACGAGGATGAACACTACGATACGATCTCGGCGTTTATTAAGAGCTGCCGCGGTGGGGATCCCGATGCGGCGATGTATTGGTTGGCTAAAATGTTGGTAGGCGGGGAGGACCCGCGATTTATCGCCCGGCGTCTCATTATTTTGGCGAGTGAAGACATTGGGTTGGCTGATCCCTTCGCTCTGCCCTTGGCGGTGGCCGCTCACCGGGCGACCGAAATCGTCGGGTTACCGGAAGCCGAACTCTCGCTGGCTCACGCCACGCTGCACATCGCGTGTGCGCCGAAAAGTAACTCGGCGACCATGGCACTGGCGGCGGCAAAACAAGCGCTTAAGACCGCGCCAGTGCAGCCGGTGCCGATGCATTTACGCGACAAAGGGGGCCAAGCCAGTAAGCGCGCCGGTCACGGCAAGGGTTATGATTATTCTCACGCCTTCCCAGAGGGGATCTCGGGTCAGGACTTTCTTAGTTCGCCGATCAAGCTCTTCCGCCCCTCGGCGAACGGACTGGAGTCACGGATTGCCGACCGACTTGAGCGTTGGCGGGGGCTCAAAGCCGAGGCGAAAAAAAACACCCAAGCGTGAGGTTCGATTCAGACCCTTGCGTCTTGATCGGAGTCTCGACAAGTTGAGGTCATGAACGCGAAACTGTGGATCGGAGTCTGGGTGCTAATCATGCTCGGTATGGGTGGAGCGGCGATGCTGACAGCGCAACAGCCGGCGGAGGAGGATGCGCCCAAGGTGAAAGGCGTGGAAGCGCAGCGCGCCAACGGCGGATTCCTGGGATTGGCGGTGGAAGGAAACTCCTTCGTGTTACGATTTTACGATAAGGATAAATTGGAAATCCCAGTCGACGTGCCTCGAGGAGTGGCCCGCTGGAGTTCGCCGCAGAAAGCGGGGACGCAACGCGCGATTCTGAACTCGACTGGCAAGGCGCTCACTTCGCCGCCCGTGGTGCGTCCGCCCCTGGCTTTCAACGCGTTCATCGTGCTGCTTTCGGAAGACGGGGAGGCGATTGAGAGTTTCAACTTCAACATGCGCACCCTCGGAGCGGGGGGCGAGTAGCGGAGGTCGTCGGCCTCAGTTTATTTCGGAAGTTGCGAAGCCGCAAAACCGGGCAGCGGAAAGCTGACGTTTGTCAGTCGATACGAATTCGGTCGCGGTGAGCAGTTTTATCCCAGCAGCCCGAAGCAATCAGATTTTACAGGAGCGTCAGGCCCGGTAAACCGGGATATATCAGGGAAGAAACTTGGAACGGAGCAGCACCGGAGTTTTTAACCGCGAATGAACACGAATGGCTTCGCTAACGCTGCGCCTGGGAACGCGACCTTCTTTGTCTACCCAACTTGACGGGACTTCAAACGGAACGGTAGTGACGTTTATTCGTGTTTCCCGCACTGCGGGATGGTTGAAAAAACACCCAGTTATTTGAAGTTTCTCGAGAGCGCAACAGTGCCGTGGCAGCACGCACTTCGAGAGAGAAACTCGCCATCGACCAAAGAGTGGGTGAGTAGTCGCGCTGTAGGCGTTGGGTGCAGTAGCCCGTCGTTTCCTTGGTGTTCCTTCCAAACCCGATTGAGAGCGTGGGCCCGTATTGCGCGAGCACTTCACTGGTGGCACGGCCGATGCCGATGACCCCGTTCGTTAGATTGCCAGATTCCATTTCACAATGCGGCCCCGACGCCTACCTCAACCTCCACAAATCATTAAGCCCGCGAATTCGATTCTCGCCTTGGGCTTTTTGTCGCTGGCCAGATTTTGTGCCCGGTGAACGCCGTCCCAAGCAACGAAGTTTCTCGTTAGGAAACAGAGGAAAACGGAAGAAGTTCACAAATATATGTGAGCTAGTTACTTATTTATTTTTTCAGACTGCGTCGGATAGTCCATTAGCTAAGGGACATTGGTATAAGAACCGATCGGCCAGCTTTGAATTCCTAACGCTCTTTTCTCTGTGATCTCGGGCTCGAAACTCCGGCTCGGCTCTG
>CAXBOL010000189.1:0-7943 GCA_963977295.1 uncultured Opitutaceae bacterium | reverse complement strand
CGGAGGAACCGAAGAAGGCCCGCAATACCGACGAACCGAAGCAGACGGCCACCTACAAATATCCGCCCCGCAGTTTGCTCAGTGAACCCGCTCGCCCTCACGAGGACAACTCCGAGGAAGAACATCAACGCAACGCAGAAAATCTCCTCCGCATTTTGGAAGAGTTCGGCGTCAAGGTCTCCATTGGCGAAATTCACGTCGGCCCGGTCATTACTCGTTACGAGGTCATCCCCGCCCCCGGAGTGCGGGTCGAAAAAATCTCCGGTTTGGACAAAAATATTGCGCTCGGCATGCGGGCCCAGTCCGTCCGCATTCTGGCCCCCATCCCCGGTAAAGCCGCCGTTGGCGTCGAAGTGCCCAACCAACACCCCACTGCGGTCGGCATGCGCGAGATCCTCGAATCGGAGGATTGGGCGAACCAAAAGGCAGAGCTGCCCATCGCATTGGGCAAAGACGTTTCGGGTAAACCGTTGGTCTCCGATCTCGCCAAGATGCCCCACTTGCTCATTGCCGGTGCCACCGGCTCCGGTAAGTCCGTGTGTATTAATTCCATCGTGGCCTCGATCGTCTATTCCAAGACGCCCGATGAGGTCCGCATGATCATGGTCGACCCCAAAGTGGTCGAGTTGAAGGTGTTCAACACTCTCCCCCACATGCTCATTCCGGTGGTGACCTCGCCGAAAATGGTGCCAGGGGCCCTCAAGTGGCTCCTGTCCGAAATGGAGCAACGCTACCAATTCTTCGCCAAGTGCAACGTGCGCAACATCATCGGCTTCAACAACCGCAAGAAGCGGAACGCTAAACCCGATCTGCCAGATGCGCCTCCCGATCAACCCGGTCTCCCCGGCGTCGACGATGAAGAACTCGAGCTGCCCGAAAAGCTGCCTTACATCGTCGCGATTATCGATGAATTGGCCGACTTGATGATGGTGGCTCCGGCCGAAATCGAAACCTCCATCGCCCGCCTGGCCCAACTGGCGCGCGCCGCCGGTATTCACCTCATCATCGCCACCCAGCGTCCGTCGGTGAACGTCATCACCGGGGTGATCAAAGCTAATCTCCCGTCCCGCATCGCCTTTCAAGTCGCCTCGCAAATCGACTCCCGAACCATTTTGGACACCAAGGGTGCTGAGAATCTCATCGGTCGCGGCGACATGCTCTTCTCCCCTCCCGGCACCGCCCGCCTCGTGCGTTCGCAAGGCGCGTTCTGCTCCGATGAAGAGGTCATGAGTATCGTGGAATTCATGCAGCAGCACAACGGCCTGCCCATTTACAAGCAGGACGTGCAAGAGAAGATCGAAAGTTCAGAGGACTCCAAAGGCGGCGGTAGCGACGACGATGACGCGCCGTCCGACGAAGACGATGAACTCTACAACCGCGCCCTCGAAGTGCTCAAATCCACCAAGCGCGCCTCAACTTCCATGATTCAACGCCGCCTTCGGATTGGCTACAACCGTGCTGCTCGCATCATGGATATGCTCGAGGATCGTGACATCGTGGGCCCCGAAAACGGTTCAAGCCCCCGCGAGATTTTGGTCGATCTGGACAGTCTGTGAGCCAGCGGCCCGCCTCCGAGGGAGCCAATCCATCACGGTAAACCCACGCGCTGATTGGCGAGCAATTGGCGCGTCAGCACAGATTTTCGTGATTTTCATGTATTTCGTGGTTTCTAACCTCCATCCAATCTAGCTACAAAAGCTTATGCAGAATATTGGCGAACGTTTGGAAGAGGCTCGGAAACGCAAAGGTATCTCCATTCGCGAGGCGGCCGAGGCCACGAAAGTCCGGGGAGACTACCTGCACAAATTCGAGAGCAGCCAATTCGACATTAACCTCCCCGAAATCTACGTCCGAGGATTTCTCCGCGCCTACTCCAACTATCTCGGTTTGTCGGGCGAAAAAATGGTCAACGACTACAACGCCTTGGGCCACGGTCGTCCTGCCAGCAAGGGACTGAACCGGGAAGTTTACGGCCGGATGGATCTGTCAGTCGCTTCAAGTAAGGAAGCCGCCCAAGAACCCGACCAAGAAAACAAGGCTGCCGAGGACAAAGACAACAATCCCGCCACCTTCAAACCAAGGGCAGGCAAGTTACCCTACATCGATCGAGGCCTGATTATCAAAGGTGTCGCCGCGCTCGCCGGTTTGGTGGCCGTCGTTTTAGTCATTGTGATCGGGGTCAAGGCTTGGAACTCGTCGTCTTCTTCCTCCGAGACCCAAGAAACCACCCCTGCCGCCACATCCACGGCCGAAGTTTCAACGCCGAAGATCACGATCCATGCGCTGAACAACGTGCGAGTAAAAGTCGTCGATGAATCAACTGGCACCGAACTCTTTCAAGGGCCCATCGCCCGGGGCGATAATCGCTCGTTTGAAATGGTCACCTCACTCCTCGTGACCGCCGATTTCTGTGAAAATGTGGAGATCGAAAAACAAGGCGCCCGTTTCGCCACCGGACTCACGGGTCGCAACCGCTTCCGCATCGAGTAACGCCTGATCTCACTGTATATCGGGTGTAAGACCCGACCCACACGGCACAACTCCACGCCACCCTCATTCATGTGGGTTGGGCTTTAAGCCCAACATAACCGCTTGGATTCGAACTTTAACGCCAAGTCACAAAACGCAGAATTGAGACCAAGATCTCTGGGTATTTAAATTTTACAGAAGCGTCAGGCCCGGTTTACCGGGATATATCGGGTAAATAACTGACCCGGAGGAATGCCTGGCTTGGCCTGACGCACCAAAGAGGCACGAAAAGGCCCTAAGATTGTCGCAGTTTTTGTGCTTCTTTGTGCTTTTTCGTGGCCATTGGTTTTCCAAGTTCTTTGAGAGGCCAGAAAGGGAACCAAGAAACACAGAAGATATTACCGTGAAATGACTTAGATTCCTTCTTTATTTTCGGTGGAAAGTCGCACTCTTACATTCCGCAGTTGAAGTGGATCACTGAGGTCACGGAGAATTGCACCGAGTTCACCGAGCCATGTTTGCGAAATAGATTTTTGGATGAGCAGCTATCTCATCCAGGGCGAAATTCAATTCTCCTTCGTTTCATCCCTTAATCTCTGGGAAACTCCGGTTTGCCTCGGTGGCCTCTGTGACAAACTGCGATTTTTAGGTTCATTTGCGCGATCGGTGTAATTTGATCAGGCCGTTGGTCGGAGGAAAGAGGTGCGAATCACGACTCTACGTCATCCATCGCCCGTCGCGTCCAACCACTCTTACACTGGCCTGGCTACTTCCCTTCAACTGCGACAGCCGCCTTCGGCGCTTATCGCAGAGCCACGGGCTTGTCCAAGATCTCCCGCAACACGATCGCCCGCCGCGCGCTTTTCGAATCGCGCAGGGTTGCCAAAAGGTCACGGCCGCTATCGCCCGAGGTAGCGCTTGGCCGCCGTTTACGTGGACCGCTTCTGGAACTTGCCGCCCGGAAATTCGCGGACATCGCTTCCGCTTCCTTCTTCTTTTCCTCCAGCTTGCATAACTCGGCCTGCATTTCCGCTTGGCGATCGAACCCAGGGCTGGTCGTCGGCATGGGCGGCGGCTCGACAGGAGGAGCGACCGGCCGCCGTTCGGGCATACCCATCAATTCACGCAAGAACGGCGGAATATCCGGCTCTTCCGGCTCCACCGGCTGCGTTGATTGCGGCGAGGGGCGAGACCTGTCCTGCGGCGAGGCAGGCGCCACTTCGCCGCGACGTTCCGCGATCTTCCGTCGAATCTCTTCTTGGATTTTTCGCCGACGTTCGACTTCTGCGTAGTCTTCGTTTGATCGCTTGGTCGGCGGGGTCTGCTCATCAAGCGCCGCATCTTCTCGACGCTTGTTGAGCCACCAGGCAAAGGCAGAGGCGATCACGATCACCAACTGCATGTTGTCGAAAATCCAGTTCATCAGAGCGCGTCAGACGGAGCGATTAGGCTTTCTCTTCGTCATCGGGCTTACCGATTGACTTCCGCATACCGGAGTCAGCTTGGATATTTTCCATCTTGTAGTAATCCATGACGCCAAGATGGCCCTTGCGGAAGGCTTCGGCCATGGCGAGCGGAACCTCGGCCTGCGCCTCGACCACCTTCGCCTGCATCTCTTGAACGCGCGCCTGCATTTCTTGTTCGAGGGCGACGGCCGCGGCCCGACGGATTTCCGCCTGAGCCTGCGCAATGTGCTTGTTGGCCTCGGCTTGGGCGGTTTGCAGTTTGGCGCCAACGTTTTCGCCGACGTCGACATCCGCGATGTCGATAGAAAGAATTTCAAAGGCCGACCCCACGTCGAGACCGCGCGACAATACCATTTTCGAAATCGAATCCGGCGACTCCAACACCACTTTGTAGGTGGCGGCCGAACCGATGGTCGTGACGATACCTTCGCCGACTCGAGCCACGATGGTCTCTTCCTTCGCACCACCCACGAAGCGATCAAGATTCGTCCGCACCGTCACCCGCGCCCGCACCTTCACCTGGATACCGTCTTTAGCGACACCATCGATGGTGGCGCGTCCGCCCTCCGGGTTCGGGCAATCAATCACCTTCGGGTCGACGGAGGTGCGCACGGCTTCTTCGACGCTCTTACCGGAGCCCTTGGTGGCGAGATCGATCGCACACGCCCGTTGCCAATCGAGTTCGATGCGGGCCTTCTGCGCCGCGATCAACGCCTGCACACAGGAGATCACGTTACCGCCAGCCAAATATTGGGATTCGATTTCATCGACGCTCAATTGGATGCCGGCCTTCACCGCCCGAATGCGCGCATCAACAATGACGCCGTAGGGCACACCGCGCAAACGCATGGCTACGAGATTGGGTAATCCCACCCTCGCCCCGGACAGCCAAGCCTTGAGCCAGATGTTGAAGAACGAAATGATGATGCCAAGCAGGACCAGACCTGCGATGACCGAAGCGATGATGATGACAATTGTGAGGTTCATGAGAGCTAGCTATTAGGAGTTACGATTAGTCTAAAATTATCTGCGGCCACGACCTTAACCGACACGCCGCGAGCCAATAGACCCGAGCGCGAAAAGGCCTCGTGGCGACGGCCATCAATCGTGATGTAGCCGGAAGGCCCGAGGGTGGTTTCGGTGACACCGACGCGGCCCACGTAGTCTGCATCACGCTTGACCGCAGAGTCACCGTGCACCGCGGCCGTGAGAAAAAGTCGTTTGCCCAAGGAAGTCTTGGGCAGGATCGTAAATTCGAAATATAATACGAGGCCCACCATGCCCAACGCCGAGATCAATGCGATGACGCCTCCGCTCAAGCCGAAATCAAGAAACGCCAAAACGCACCCGCCGACGAGCGCCAAACCCGCAAAGACCCCCAGGATTCCACCTGGCAAAAATATTTCCGCCCCTAAGAAGATCGCGCCGATCGCGAATAAGACGGCGATACTGGTCATAGCGAATCCTCCGGTCCCTCAGGTTCGACAATCAAGGCAAACTCGCCTTGTCGACGCACCCGGATTCGACGTCCCGCGTCCACCGCCCCGACCTCCAGCTTGGCCTCAAAGCGCACCCCGTCGATCTCCACTTGTCCGGTGGGATACATGTCGGTCACGGCCACCCCCACTTTGTTGACCAAAGACTGTGTCCGCTCAGTGGACGCAACTCGAGCTTGTTCATTCGATCCACCCACTGCGGTGACCAGAATCATGCGATCCCACACCCATCCTCGGGGCAGAAAACGCACCAGCAACAACAGCAGCACGATCGAAACCACAAAACCCATACCCATATTCTGCAGGGGGACCAGAAACACATCGCCGGAAAAAGTGATCGGCTCATTGGGCCATAGATCCGCCATCGACCACACCAACGATCCGAGCATCAACCCTATACCCGCCAAAGCCGCCACAATAATTCCCGGGAAGAAAAGGAGCTCAACCAAGACCAACAGGACGCCCAGCATGAAAAACAACATCGGCTCATGTCCGGACAATCCCGCCGTGTAGTGGCCCAAAAAGACCAAACCCAAACACAGCCCGCCGCCGACACCAAAGATGCCAAAGCCCGGGGTTTTAAATTCAATGTAGAGTCCGAGGAAGCCCAGGCCCAACAGCAGGGGTGAAATCGCGTTGAGTAATGCGGCAAAATCTTCCGACCAAGTCGGCTCCAACTTCTCCACCACATAGTTACCCGCCCCAAAACGACTATCCAGTAAATCGTCCACCGTGTCGTAAATCCCGGCCGCCAACAAGGGCTCCGCCGGATCGCCGTAAGTCTTCGACGCCTCCGTCGCCGTCAACGAGAGCAACTCCCCCTTGGCTTTCAGCACTTCTTCACCGATCTTGAGCTCATAATCGGAATCGATCATCGCCGAAATCACTTCGCCCCGAAACGCGTGACCTTCGGAAATCGACCGAATTCTTGCTTTCAGGTAACTCACAATCTTCATCTTCATCGACTCATCGATCTCGCCTCCGGTCGACATCACCGGAGCCGCGGCCCCGATTATGCCTGAGGGCGCAAAATAGATGTTGTCGGTCATCGCCGAGATAAATGATCCCGCCGAAATCGCCTCATCGTTCACGAACGTAGCGGTCTCGCCCTCGAATTTGCTGATCGCCTCCAAAATCTCAAAGGTCGTCCCCAAGGCCCCGCCGGGCGTATTCATATCGAGCACGACGAGATCGGCATCTTGCTCGATCGCCGATTTCAACCCGCGACGAATTACATACAAAATTGGCTCCGCAATCTGGTCCCGGACCGGAATCACCACCACCCGAGCCTGACGCCCCTCCACGGTCCAAGGTTCGATTTCCGCGATCCCTACGGACGCGGGAGTCGCCGGAGCCGTTGGCGACACCTTGGACTCCGATGGGTTGGTCGCCGGAGCAGAGGTCTCCACTGCGTCGACGGCCTCTTCAGACGGAGCCTCGCCCACCGCGTCGTCCTCGGGAGCCGCGAGGCTGAGCCCCACCGCGCCTAAGGTGAGCGCCAAAATAAATAAACTACGGCGTAACGTAACAGATATCATCGGTAACTGGCGGAACATGACTCACCTCTGCAACCACCGCAAGCATCCGCATGCCTCTTGTGCTTACAATCCTGCTCCCTGTTTCCACAAAAACCTTTTGCGTGTATCGCCCTCGTTCGCCAACACGCCACTTCCGCAGTATGCAAACCATTCCCTACCTAGGCCAATCCATCCGTAGCTGGCAAATCGGCGGATCCACCTTTCTGGCGTGGCCCGAAGCCGGCGCTCGCCTCATGCACTGGCATCACCTCCGCGGTGATGGATCCATCCGCGACGTCATTCACTGGCCGGAACTCAAGGACCTCGACACGCCGATCGCCAGCATCCGCGGCGGCAATCCCATCTTGTTTCCCTTTTCCGCCCGCACCTTCGACCAAGGTGACATCCATTTCTGGCGTGACCCCGAAGGAATCCGCCGTCCCATGCCGATGCATGGCATCGCTCGCCAAGGTAAGTTCCGCCTCGATCACATCGACAAACAGGGCTTCCGCGCCATCCTCGAACCTACCGCGGCCGATCACGACGCCTACCCCTACGATTACGAGTTCACCGTGACTTATCGCTTCGAAAGCCACCGCCTCACGTGTGAGTTTGCCCTGCGCAACCTTGGAACCACGCCCATTCCGTGGAGCGCCGGGCACCATTTCTACTTCGCCGCGCCTTGGACCGAAGGCGAAACCCGCGATGACTATGTAATTTTGTTTCCGACCGCGGAATCTCTGCGCCAAACGCCCACCGGCACACTTGTTCCCGGCCCAGACTTACCTCGTCGCAGTGTCCTGTCGTCCCCGGCACTAGTGGACACCATTCTCAACCGCCTCGGCGACTCCACCATCCGCTTCGGTCCCGCTCAGGGCGAAGAGCACGTCGCCGTCAAACATGGCACCGCCGCCAAACCAGCCCCCGAAGCCGCGCTCGTGACGTGGACCTCCGCCGCCGACGCGCCCTACTACTGCGTCGAGCCGTGGATGGGC
>CAXBOL010000188.1:0-7970 GCA_963977295.1 uncultured Opitutaceae bacterium | reverse complement strand
AGAATCTGATTGCTTCGGGCTGAGGGTATTACACCCGGAAGTGTCCCGATGTCGCCCCTGGGAACGCCGAGCTCCAGCTCGGCCCCCCGCTGCTAAGAAAATTCAAGAAGGATGATGATTTGGAACGACATGGAAACCGGGGTTTTCAGGAGTCCGTCCCCCGAAATAGGCGTGCGACCACCAACCCGTAGCGCCGTGATTAAGCCGGCGTCTGTTTCAGTGGGTGGAGGCGGAATGGCAGGATGGAATGCGCGCTAAAGCATCGCACTACGCTGGCGGCCGTAGAGCCGTGTTTTCGACCGCGTTTTTCGAATCCTCTACTCTGGGGCTCGGCCCGCCAACCTGTCCGAGCTACCCTCCCAATCAAGTTTCTTCCCCAATAAATCCCGGTAAACCGCGCCTGACGCTCCTGTAAAATCTAATCGCTTCGGGCTGACGGCATTATTCTACTCCTGAACTTTGCGTTCTTACCGACTTGGTGACTTTGCGTTAAAATCAGTCTAGAGCATTTTTCGAAATACTGTGGCCGGGGTCGTTGACCCCGGTTTGCGCGGTCAGCCTGCTCCGGGGTCAGCGACCCCGGCTACAGCCATAAAGTTCAATGCCCTGAAGCTGGATCGCTTCGTTCCGGTTCGCGGCTTGGGCTTTATTTAAAATGCGCCGATTTAATCGGGCTGCTGGTATTAGCCCGAGCCGTGCAACGCTGCCTTCAGCGAACGCGCCAAATCCAAGGTCGCCGGCATGGCGTCTCCTGTGACGGTAAAATGACCCATTTTCCGACCCATCCGCGGTTCACTCTTACCGTAGAGGTGTAGCTTCGCCCGGGGTGAGCAAAGCAACGCCGCCCAATCGGGTGGTCCCGCCAAAACTTCGCCGTCCCATTTCCAAGCATCTCCGAGGATATTCACCATCACCGCCGCCGGGGCCGTCATCGCGGTATCGCCCAAGGGCAACCCCGCAATGGCGCGAATCTGTTGCTCAAATTGGGTCGTGACACTCGCATCAAGGGTCCAATGACCAGAATTGTGGGTGCGTGGGGCCATTTCGTTGACCAGTAACGTTCCCTCATCGGTCAGAAACAGTTCCACGGCCAAAATCCCGACCAATCCAAATGCCTCGGCAATCGCTTCGGCCAATTGGTGCGCCGCCTCGATCACTGCCGGAGCCACGCGAGCCGGCACGATGGAAAAATCCAAGATGTGTTTCGAATGGATGTTTTCGGCCACCGGAAACGTTCGCATCTCACCGGCAACGTTGCGGGCGACAATGACCGAGAGCTCGCATTTGAAGTCGATAAATTGCTCCACCACGGCCCGGGTAGTCTTAAATAACTCTGCCGCCACCGCGGCTTCTTTCATCGTCGTGACTTTTTGCTGACCTTTGCCGTCATAACCAAAATCGGCTGTTTTGACCACGCAGGGCAGGCCCAATCGTTTGACCGCGCCAATCAAGTCTCCGCCGATCTCCACTTCCTCGAATCGCACATGCGGAATGCCATTTTTCTTCAGCCACGTTTTTTCGCGCATCCGATTCTGGCAGACTTCGAGCACCCCCCAATGCGGACGTAACGGCACGATCGATTCGATGTCCCACAACGGCTCTACCGGCACGTTTTCGAATTCATAAGTCACCGCGGCACAACTCTCCGCGAAGCGCTTGAGCTGATCCTTGTCTTTGTAATCGAAATTAAATTCCCGCGTGGCCACTTCCCCGGCTGGCGAATCCTCGCCCGGCTCGTAGATGTGCAAGTGGTAGCCCAGTTTCGTGGCCGCATGAGCCAACATGCGACCGAGTTGGCCACCACCTAGAACGCCGAGAGTGCTACCGGGAGGAATCATGAGCGGGTCAACGCAGCGAAATCACTGCTCGAGCGCAAGCCGGTTGCGCGCGTTACACGACTACTCCGGTAATTTTGCCTTCAACACCGTTTCGGTCTGCTTCTGCCGAAACCCGTCCAAGGCGCGTTTAATCCGTTTGTTGCCATGAGCCAACATCGCGGCCGCAAACAACGCCGCATTGATGGCACCGGGTTTGCCAATCGCAAACGTGCCGACGGGCACGCCACCCGGCATTTGCACAATCGATAACAACGAGTCCTGCCCCTTCAAACTCCGCGACTCCACCGGCACGCCCAAAACTGGCACCGGTGTCAACGCCGCCGTCATCCCCGGCAAGTGGGCCGCCCCACCCGCGCCCGCAATGATTACGCGCAGCCCACGTTCCTCCGCCGTCTTGGCGTAATCATACATGCGATCCGGCGTGCGGTGCGCACTCACGACATTTTTTTCGAATGGAACACCGAGATCGGAGAGAGTCTGCGCGGCATGCTGCATCGTCTCCCAGTCTGAGGTGCTTCCCATGATGATTCCAACCAGTGGCTTGGCCATGGATTCGAGCTTTCAACACCCGCGGGCCTCCTGTCAGCCTCTAAAATCCATCACGCCGTCGCCGGAGGCCGCCAACCCAGGATGCGAGCGGGCAACGTAACGATGGCCTGCAGCAACCGAAACACTCCGGTCACCACCACCCCCACGAGACGAAACGGCAACAACAGCAGCCACACGACCGGATAGAGCAGAATCGCCATCAGGGCGATCGGCCAACACACGACGAAAAGGAAACACCAAATTAGGAAGGTCAGGAATGAGGTCATGAGGGAAGAGTCTCCGTTAGAATTACTATGGATTACCGTTTGGATTCGGACTACCACGCGAAGCCGAGAAGGTGCCGAGATTTCGAATAAGTGACTTATTTGCTTGGCTTTGCGTGCTCATCGACTCGGCGACTTTGCGTTAAAAAGAGTCTGACTTGATCGAGTTTCCATCTTTAGGTCGCATTCAAATCAAGGACACGCCCCGCGGCACTCGCACGATGGTCGTGCCCGCAATCTTATCGTGCCACGATTGGCGTTCATCATCGAAGGCGACCCAAATAAAGCCCAGACCGGCGACAAAAAGGGACAAGAATCCGCCCAGACCCCGCACGATTGCCACCGACCAATCCACCGGTCGATCATCCAGGCGAACGACTTTGAGCCCGCAAACAACCCCGCCAATCGTGGTCCCTTTCAGCGCCCAGAAGGTCACAAAGTAAGTGGCCGCCATGAGCGGGAAATAATCCGCCGGACTGAACATCCGGGTCTCCATCATGTTCAGCACGACGCCGATCAACATGATATCGAGCAGGGTCGCCGCCACCCGGATCCAGAAGCCCGCCCGCGGGAGGGTAGAATATTGGATGCCATCGGCTGCCATCTGCGGCTCCGACCGCAACGGCGGAGGCACATCCGCATCACCGGCAGACTCGCCCGCAGAGGCCGACGATGCGGTTGCGGCATCATCGGCATTTGACGCCGCTCCTGCCATGGTCGCACCACCCGAAGCGGCACTCATCGCTTGCACGCTGCCACTGGCCGGAACCGCCTCGGCCGCAGAAACGGGAGCCGAAGCCGGGGTCACCGGAGGGACTTGGGGAGGGACAGGCTTCTTAACCCGCTTCGGTCGATCCGCCCGGTCCGACTGGACCATCAGGATAATGGTGTAAATCACCACCCCGAGACCGAGGATGCCTGCGACTTTCTGAAACACAAAACCGATCACCGGAATCACATAGATAAAGAGCGTCACCAGTCCTCCCACCAGCACCGCCAGCGCCGGCAATTTCACGCCCATGGGCAGCGTCATCCGACGACCAAACCACGCGAAGAACACGACTTTGCCAAAAACACCGGCAAAAAAGAGGAAAATCCCCAGTAGCAACGGCCCGACTACGGTCACCGATAAAACAATGGCCAAAATCGGCGCCAGCAGCAGCGAGAGCACGGCCGCGATAATCGATAACCCAGGACGCGTCTCGAGCGTTTCGGCGCACTTCACGACGGCTTTGGGGAAGAGCAGGGCGATGAAAAAATAGACTGCCAAAGCTCCGATCGCCAAACTCCAGGCCCAGCCGAGGTGTTCACCGAAGGCCAACGGACGTCCCATCAACAAACAACGTCGGATCCAAGTTCTCAACCCATCGGCCACGTAGGTGTTGTTGCCCATGAAGGCCACTTCCTGCACTTCGCCGTCGATCCGCGCCCCCGGTGCCCGATCGAGTTGTCCCCCCACCGCGACCAGATTGCCGTGCACGTGCGCCTCGGGGCCGAGTTGCACGCGTCCCATCACATTGACAACCTCCCCTTCAACTTCGCCGTTGATGAACGTATCACCCAATACCGCCACCGATTCGCCGCCCACGCGGCCGTTCACCGTCATGTTGCCAAGGATCGCTACGGCCTCTCCGCCCACTTCACCATCGACGATGTTATCGCCCAAAATGGCCACGGCCCCCTGTTGCACTTTTGCCCCGCGTTCGACCAGCACACTGCCGAGAATCGAAACGGCCTCACGCACATAACGCCCGTCACTCACTACCACTTTGCTGAAGAAGCGCACGATTTCGGATTCCGCCCGCCGACCCGATTTTGCTTCCGGCTGTGCTGCCGCTTCATCCGCTTTCGCCGCCGCCAGTTCGGCTTCGGCTGCAGCCACCGCGGCTTCAATCTCGACCTTCACGGCCATACCCACGGCCTCCGCGCTCGACTCCTCGTCGGTGGGTTCGCCCAACACTCGCAAATCGTCGCGGGACTCCGGCGGCGGCGGCGCGTCGTCCACCGGGGGTTCCTGCGCGGGTAACATCAGAGCAAAGGTGAACGCCAAGGCGATCCCGGCACCGGCGATTGAGGTAATTAGTCTACTTAGTTTCATTTTAAAATTGGGTTGGATGGGGGTCGCCGCACTTGATTAGCGGCGTTGCCAAAACACTCGGTAGGCCGTGGCCCCGATGCCAAACATCATGGCATACGCGGCGCCGATCACCCCGAGGGCGACGTAAAGCCATTGGGAGGAGATCCCGGGAAGCATATTTTTGGTGATCGAGCCGATGGCGGTCCCAGCGCTCTTTACGGTGGCTACTGCGTCCACGATCGGGCGGAACAGTCCCGACACGGTTTGCCAGCTCACGACGCCGGCCAGCTGCATCGACCCGAGCACGGCCATCGCCACCAGTCCGGTGGCCAGAACCATGAAGGCGATCCGCACGGGGTTGGGCCAATAGGCAAAACTCTTGTGCCACCATGGCAGGGCTTGGCGACGAGCGATCTCCCCGAGCACGCGGGCTTCGAGGGACAACGGGGCACGGCGCGGGGGGTGATCCTGCAGGAGAGCGTGGATCTTTTGTTCGAGTTGTTCGGGAGTGAGACGGGCCATGGGATTAAATTTCTGCGGTTAACGCTTCGTGTTCAGTGCCGCTGCGCATGAGGATCTGCGCCAGCGCGGCCCGACCGCGGAGGATATCGGTTTTTACTTTCGACAGCGAAACGCCCAACCGTTGGGCGATTTGGTCATACGGTTCTTCTTCAAAATGGTAGAGCACCAGTGGCACCCGTTGGTGTTCCGGTAATTCTTCCAAGGCCCGCTCCACCCACTCGCGGCGGTCGCCTTGGTTCAAGTCGGCCAGAAAATCACTGTCCGGCGCGGCAAACTCGACCGGCTCCCCGTCTCCCCCGTCGTCATCACGGCGGACGAGGTCGGAAAAGAAACGCCAACGTTTCCGATACCGCTGCAAGTGATTGATGGATAAATTGGTGGTCACGGTCTTGAGCCAACCGCCGGCGGTCGGACTTGTGCTCAGGTCATCGTAACGCTCGTAAGCCTTGAGGAACACTTCTTGAGAAATGTCCTCGGCTTGGGTGTCGTTGCCCAGCAAACGCACCGCGGTCGAGTAAACCATGTCCTGATAGTTTCGCATAAACGTCGTAAAGTCGACCGGGGTCATGTTCCCGGTAGGTTCTCTTTGCACTGGAGCTTCATTGTTCATCCCAAGAACACCGCGACGTCGTGCGTTGTTGCAGAAAAGGTAAAGTTTTTGTCTGCAACGACACGAGAGCAATTTAAGCTCCTACTAATCAATTTCTTAAATCTCCCTTGGCGACACTTTCGGCTTTGATATTGGGCAATCCATAATCTTATTTCGCACTAAATTTGCGAAACTCGGCTTTCCCGCGGCCTTCCGGTCGGCTAAGCCGGACCATGCAAACCCAGTCCCCTGTCCTACCCGACTCAACCCTCGAAACCCGGATAAGATCGCTGGGGGGAGATCTGCTCGACCGCATGGCCGCGCACCCCGCCCCTGGCATCCTGTCCAAGTCCGGCGCCTACGCCCGTTTGATGGAGTGGTCGATGCGCGACCCCGCTTTCAAGGCCCAACTTTTCCGCTTCGTCGACGTCTTGCCCACCTTGCATTCGTCCGCCGAAATCGTGCGCCACCTTCAGGAATACCTCGGCGATCACGCCGTCGTGCTTCACCCCGCCCTCAAAGCCGGCCTTGGCGCCGCCTCATTCGCCCCGGCGCTTGTCGCCAAACCGGTCAAAGCCCAGGTCACCGACCTCGCTCGCCAATTTGTCGCCGGAGAAACCGCCGAGGATCTCGTGAAACGACTGCGCGCCAACGCCAAACGTGGCATCGCCAGCACGATCGACTTGCTTGGCGAAACCGTCGTCAACGAGGCCGAGGCCGATTGCTTCCTCCAGCGCAATCTCGACGTGCTCAACACCGTCTCCGCCGCCTTCGCGCGCGATGCCGAATCGTGCTTCAGCGATGAAACCGCCACCGGCCCCCTGCCTCGACTCAATCTGTCGGTCAAGATGTCGGCCCTCACCCCCGACGTGAATCCCGCCGATCCCGATCGCAGCATCGCCGCCCTGAAAACCCGCCTGCGGCCCATTCTCCGACGCGCCATCGAGGTCGGCGCTTTCATCAATTTCGACATGGAAAGTTACAAGCTGAAGGATCTTACCTTCGCCTTGTTTCAGTCCATCCTCGAAGAAGCCGAATTTGCCACCCAACCTGCCATGGGCATCGCCCTGCAAGCCTATCTTCGGTCCGCTGAAGACGACCTGAATTCGCTTATCAGGTGGGCTCGGCTGCGCCGCCGACCGATCACGGTGCGTCTGGTGAAGGGCGCTTACTGGGACTATGAAACCATCATCGCCCAACAACGGGATTGGCCGGTTCCCGTCTGGACGCATAAGGCCGAAAGCGACGCGTGTTTTGAACGCCTGTCCCTCCTGCTCCTGCAAAACATCGACATAATCACCCCGGCTTTCGCGTCGCACAACGTGCGTTCCTGTGCCCACGCCATCTCCCAAGCGGATAAACTCGGTATCGATCCCCGCGCCTACGAGTTTCAGGCTCTTTATGGTATGGCCGACGACTTCAAAGCGGCCCTCGTCGCCACTGGCCACCGCGTGCGCGAATATTGCCCCGTCGGAGAACTACTCCCCGGCATGGCCTACCTGGTGCGCCGCCTACTCGAAAACACCAGCAACGAAGGGTTCCTGCGCAGCGCCGCATCTGGCGAGACCTCCCGCGACCACCTGCTCGCCGCCCCGAGGCCACCCGCACCAAAATCCGCCCCTGGTCCCGCTCCGGAGTTTCGCAACGTGCCCAATTCCGACTTCTCTCAGGCCGCCCTGCGCTCCGATCTCTCGGCCTCCCTCCAGCGAGTCCGCGCCAAACTGGGTCGCGACCACCCCGCCATCGTGGGCGGCAAGGCCCTCAAACCCTCCGAGTGGATTACATCCGTAAACCCCGCTCAACCCACTGAAATCATCGGCCGTTGGGGGCGCGCCACTCCCGCCGAAGCCGACAACGCCATCGCCGCCGCCACGGCGGCGTATCCGAAATGGCGTGACACGCCCGCAAACAACCGCGCTGCGCTCCTCGAGCGAGTGGCCGACCTTATGGTTGCTCGCCGCCACGACCTCTCCGCCCTCATTATTCTCGAAGCCGGAAAACCGTGGCCCGAAGCCGATGCCGACGTATCCGAAGCGATCGACTTCTGCCGCTTCTACGCCACCGAAATGCGGGCATTGGCCCAACCTCGCTTGACCCAAAACGTGTCCGGTGAGCGCAACACACTGCAATGG